>CAKSSZ010000035.1 GCA_934489915.1 uncultured Clostridia bacterium
AGCGACCCGCCGCCCTCCGTATCGTCCGGCGTCAGCCCCAGCTTTGCCGCTCGTTCCAAGGTCAGAACGGTGACTGCAATTTTCCCTTGTGAAAAGAGCTGCATCTGCTCCACACATTCCGCCTGAAACCGAAGGCTCCCCAAGGTCACCTCCTCATACAGCCGGCGGTTGATCTCCCCCGTGTCCAGCCCCAGCTCGATCAGCCTTGCGGCAATCCGCAGGGTGCGGGGGGTGGTGTTGCTGTAGCGGAAGCTGCCGCTGTCGGTAGACAGGCCGGTATAAATCCCGGCGGCGGCGGACAGGTTCATCACCCCTGCCTCCTCCGCAAACAGATAGATCAGCTCCGCTGCCGCTGCCGCATGAGGATCCACATAAGAGACCTCCCCCATCGGCACGCCGGTGGCGTGGTGGTCAATGCAGGCCGTCCGCCCCCGGAAGAGGGCTGCCCGCTTGCCCAGCCGATCCGAGTCGGCGCAGTCGATGGCGATGACCAGGTCAAATTCCTCCGGCTCTCCCCCATACACCCGATAGGACAGGGGCAGGTAGGAAAACCGAGACAGCGGCTCCTCCTCAAGTAAGATCACCGGCTCCTTGTGAAGCTCCCGCAGCAGCTCCGCCATGGCATGGCAGGAGCCGATCGAGTCCCCGTCCGCCCGCACATGGGGCAGCAGGGCGATGGTGCGGGCGGCATTCACTTGTTCTAAGATTCGCTTCATTCCTGTTGGTCTCCTTGTACCCGATTAATCAGCCGGCAGATTCTGGCGCCCTCCGCAATGGAGTCATCCGGGTGGAACACCAGCTCCGGCGTAATCCGCAGCTGCACCCGTTTTGCCACCTCCCGGCGGAGAAAATGCTTGGCACTTTCCAAGCCTGCAACGGCGTTTTTTTGTTGCTCCTCGTCCCCCAGCGTGCTTACATAAACGTTGGCATAGGACAGATCACGGCTCACCGATACCCCCGTAATGCTGGTCATGGGCGGGATTCTGGGATCCTTCAGCTGTGGCAGAAGGGCACTCAGCTCCCGCTTGACCTCCTGGGAGATTCGGTCAATTCTTGCATATGACATGGCTTGCTCCTCCCTGTCTTACTGCTCGATCTGCTCCATCACGAAGCACTCGATCACGTCGCCTTCCTTAATATCATTAAAGTTTTCAATGCCCATGCCGCATTCATAGCCGCCGGCCACTTCTTTTGCGTCGTCCTTAAACCGCTTTAAGGAATTGAGCTTGCCCTCGTGGATGACGATCCCGTCCCGCACCACGCGCACCTCGCAGTTGCGGCTGATTTTCCCGTCGGTCACATAGCTGCCGGCGATGGTACCCACGCCGCTGACCTTGAAGGTTGCCCGCACTTCGGCATGCCCCAGCACCGCTTCCCGGAATTTGGGATCCAGCATCCCCTTCATGGCGGCTTCCATTTCCTCAATTGCCTCGTAAATGACCCGGTACATTCTCATATCCACGCCGGTTGCCTCTGCGGTTGCCCGTGCGGACGCATCCGGACGGACGTTAAAGCCTACGATAATGGCGTTGGACGCCTGGGCTAAAATAACGTCAGACTCGGTAATCCCGCCTACGCCGCCGTGGATGGTTTTCACCCGCACCTCGTCGTTAGACAGCTTTTCCAAAGACTGCTTGACTGCCTCAAGCGACCCTGCCACGTCCGCCTTTACGATGATGTTTAATTCCTTCATTTCGCCTTCCTTAATGCAGTCAAACAGGTTATCCAAAGAAACCTTCTGCTGAGAGGCGATTTTATCGTCCTTAATTTTCTGCTTTCTTGCCTCAACGACCGCCTTTGCCTTTCTCTCATCCTCTACCACATAGAACAGGTCGCCGCCCTGGGGTGTTTCGGACAGACCGGAGATCTCCACCGGGACGGAGGGACCCGCCTCGGTAATCCGCTTGCCCCGGAAGTCCATCATGGCTCTCACACGCCCCACTGCGGTGCCTGCCACAAGATAGTCCCCGGAGTGGAGGGTGCCGTTTTGCACCAGCACGGTAGCAACCGAGCCTTTGCCCTTATCCAGGCGGGATTCAATCACCGTACCCTTTGCCCGGCGGTTGGGGTTTGCCCGCAGCTCCTTCATATCCGCTACCAGCAGCACCATTTCCAGCAGCTGGTCAATGCCTTCCTTCTTTTTCGCAGAAACGGGAACGCAGATGGTATCGCCGCCCCATTCCTCCGGCACCAGCTCATGCTCGGTCAGCTCCTGCATAATCCGCTCCGGATTGGCGCCGTCCTTATCAATTTTATTGATCGCCACCACGATGGTGATCCCTGCCGCTTTGGCATGGTTGATCGCCTCCACCGTTTGGGGCATTACGCCGTCGTCCGCCGCTACCACCAAAATGGCAACATCGGTCACCTGGGCGCCCCGGGCACGCATGGAGGTAAAGGCGGCGTGACCCGGCGTATCCAGGAAGGTAATGGGTCTGCCGTTGATTTCCACCACAGACGCACCGATGTGCTGGGTGATCCCCCCTGCCTCCGTTGCGGTGACATGGGTATCCCGCACAGCGTCCAACAGGGAGGTTTTCCCGTGGTCAACGTGCCCCATCACCACAACCACCGGGCTGCGGGGCTGTAAATCCTTCTCGTCGTCCTCCGTATCCTGGAAGAGCAGATCTTCCTCCGTTACAATCACTTCCGGCTCCAGGGTCACCTGGAATTCCTCCGCAATCAGGGAGGCGGTGTCATAATCGATAATCTCGCTGACCGATGCCATCACTCCCAGCAGGAAGAGCTTTTTCACAACCTCTACCCCCGGCACGCCGATCCGCTCTGCAAATTCGCCTACGCCGATGGTTTCCGGAATGGCGACCACCTTCGGCTCCGGCTTCTTTTCTTCCTTCACCGGGGCGGGTGCGGGCTGCTCCTTCTTCACGGTGTGGTTCTTTTGCTGCTGTTGCTGCTTGTTTCTGCCCTTTTTCAGCTTCTGCTTTTTGGGCGACTGATCCAGCAGCTGTTCCTCTGACACCAGCTGTTCAATCTTTTCCGTATCCAGCCGCTCCAGATCCACGTTGGAGGAGCGGGTATCCACATAACGCACCGCCTTGACGGGCGCCTCCTTCTGGAGGATCGGCTCCTCTGCCGGCTCCTCCGCCGGCTGCTCCGGCCGGGCAGGCGCACTCTTTGCCGCCGCTATCTTGGCGGCAGGCTTTTCTTCCGCCTGCCGATGAGAGGAAAATACCCGGTTCAAATCGTCTGTCATATTCTTCTGGGTGTAATAATCCAGCAGAATATCCAGCTCTTTTTCTTCTAATATTGTCATATGGTTTTTCAGTGTAATCCCGAACCCCTCCATGAGAGAAAGGATCTCCTTGCTGGAAACACCGAAGCCCTTACTGATTTCATGTACTCTTGGTCTGATTGCCATAAAACGTCACCCCCGCAATTTTTTATACAACAGCGTGCAAAAGCCCTCGTCACATACCGCCACTGCGGCAATTTTCTGCCTTCCTACGCTTTTCCCGATGGTTTCCGCCATACCGTATTCCTCCCAGGGAATGTGGTAGAACCGGCATTTATTCCGATAGGCTTTCTTGGTTGCCTCGGAACAGTCCTGCGCCAGAAGCAGCAAAGCCACGCTGCCCTCCCGCGCTTTTTGAGAAATCAGATCGAAGCCCACCGCCGTTTTATTCGCCCGGCGTGCCAGCCCCAGAACGGACAGCACCTCATCCTGCTTCATACGGACAGCTCACGCTCCAATCCGGCATAGATTTCCTCGGAAACGGCTCTTCCGAACGCCCGCTGCAGCCGCCCTGACTTTTTTGCCTTTTGCAGGCATGCTGCCGCCGGACAAAGGTATGCGCCGCGGCCGTCCGCCTTCCCGGTGGGGTCTAAAAAAACCGCCCCCTCCTTGTTGCATACCACCCGGATCAATTCTGCCTTCGGTCTGCGTGTGCCGCAGCCGACGCACATCCGCTCCGGTTGTCTTTTCTGGGTCATGAAAAAGCCTCCTCCTGTTCCCCTGCCTGTTTGAGCGGGGTTATTCCTGCTCTGCTTCCTCCGGCTCCGCTGCTTCATCCGGCTGAATATCGATCTTCCACCCGGTCAGCTTGGCTGCCAGGCAGGCGTTCTGCCCCTTTTTCCCGATGGCGAGGGACAGCTGAAATGCCGGCACAGTCACCCGGCAGGTTTTTTCCTCTGCGTCCAGCACTTCTACCGAAATCACCTTTGCCGGATTTAAGCTTTCCTTAATGTATTCCACCGGATCGTCACTGTATTGAATGATATCGATTTTCTCGCCCTTTAATTCGTCCATCACCATCTGCACCCGTGCGCCGTGATTGCCCACGCAGGAGCCGATGGGATCCACATTGGGGTTGGACGACCAAACCGCCATTTTGGTACGAGAACCGGGATCCCGGGACAGGCTCTTGATTTCCACCGTGCCGTCCCGCACCTCAGGCACCTCAATTTCAAACAAGCGCTTCACCAGCCCCACATGGGAGCGGCTGACCACCACCCGGGGACCCTTGGTGGTTTTGCGCACCTCGGCAACGTAAAGCCGGATCCGCTCTCCCGGGTGATAGCTTTCCCCCTCCACCTGTTCATCCGGCGGGATAACCGTTTCAAAGCCGTCAATTTCTACAATCACGTTCCGCTTTTCCGTCCGTTTGACCACGCCGCTGACCATCTCATGCTCCATGTGGGAAAACCGGGAATAAACCTGCTCCCGCTCCGCCTCACGGATCCGCTGCACCACCACCTGCTTTGCCGTCTGGGCGGCGATGCGGCCGTAAGAGGTGGGGGTTGCGTCATATTCGGCAATGTCCCCGATCTCATATTTCTGGCTGTAACGGCGGGCGTCCTCCAAGGAGATCTCGGTCTGCGGATTGACCACCTCCGCCACAACCTCCTTGCTCACAAACAGGCGGATGGAGCCGGTCTCCCGGTCAATTTCCGCCCGCACCTGCTGGTTGGAGCCGTAATCTTTTTTAAATGCAGTCACCAGGGCCGCTTCTACCGCTTCTAACAGAATATCCTTGCTGATATTCTTTTCCCGGGCGATGGCGTCCAGGGCTTGAATAAACTCTGCGTTCATGATGTTCCCCCTATATTATTTTTTCTTGTTCGGTTCATTAAAATCCGGCGTGAGCCGAACGTCCACAACCTTTTCAAAGGTCACGTCCCCGTCCGGACCGGACAGGGTTACGGCGCCCTTTTCATAGCCGCTCAGCACGCCCTCTAACTGCCGCTTCCCGTTCCACGGGGTATACAACCGCACTGTGACCGGCTGCCCCAGATAAGCGGCAAAATGCTCCGGGCGGGTAAGCTTGCGGTCAATGCCCGGAGAGGATACCTCTAAATAGTAGCTTTGTGTAATGGGGTCGGCCTCGTCCAGCCAATCAGAAAGAGGCTTGCTCACCGCCTCGCAATCGTCCGTACTGACGCCGCCCTCCTTGTCAATCACAATCCGTAAAAACCAATTGACCCCCTCTTTGACAAATTCCACGTCGTAAAGAGAGCAGCCTGCCCGGGCAGCCATCGGCTCTGCCGCCGCCCAAACAATTGATTCGATTTTTGACATGCTTCCTCCACCCTTCTCCGAGCGTTGTGTTTTTCCTCAGATAAACAAGAATGAGTGGATTCGCACCCACTCATTACCATTCTTTATCATGAAGTCTATTATAGTATACCACACTTTTCCGAAAAATGCAAGTTTTTTTTAAAACTTTTTTCATAATTTCAGAAAAATCGGCTCAGTTCCCTTCCTCCTCCCGAGCAAGTGTCAATGCGTAGACCTCCCGTTTGGGGAGCTGCCGCTCTGAGGCCACCTGCCGGATGGCGTCCTTTTTGGGTACGCCGGAGGAAATCAGCTCCTCCAGCCGCTCAGCCGGGGATTGGGCAAAGGTTTGTTCCTGCTTGCCACAGCCCTCTAAAATCAGCACAAATTCCCCTTTGGGGGGCGTTTCCTCATAGTGCGCCAGGGCCTGTGATAGGGTGGTGTTCACAATTTCTTCATGGAGCTTGGTCATCTCCCGCGCCAGTGCCAGGCGCCGATCCCCTAAAATCCGCAGCATATCCCCTAAGGTGGCGGTCAGCTTGTGAGGTGCTTCATAAAAAATCATGGTGCGCTCCTCCCCCCGCAGGCTTTCCAGATGCTCCCGCCGCCCCTTTTTGTTGACGGTCAGAAAGCCCTCAAAGCAAAACCGGCCTGTCGGCAGCCCGCCTGCTGCCAGGGCAGACACCGCCGCACAAGGCCCCGGGATGGGGCTGACCGGGATCCCATGCTCATGGCACAGCCGCACCAGATCCTCCCCCGGGTCGGAGATGGCGGGCATGCCTGCGTCGGTAATCAGCGCAATGTTCTCCCCTGCCAGCAGCTTTTGAATCAACTGCTCTCCCCGCTCCCGCTTGTTATGCTCAAAATAGCTGACCATCGGCTTGGAAATTTCAAAATGCCGGAGCAGCTTTAAGCTATGGCGGGTATCCTCCGCCGCAATCAGATCCACCGAACGGAGGGTTTCCACCGCACGGGGAGAAAAATCAGACAGATTGCCAATCGGCGTTCCGCACAAATAAAGGCGACCGCTCATGTCCTAACCCTCCCGTAAATTTGATCGATTTCCGGGCTGTAACGCCCGCTTTCTTCATAAATGGTCAAGGGGGGCAGCAGCCGCAGCCCGCTCTTGCCCCCGCGCATTGCCTCCACCAGCAGCATGGAGGCCTCCGCTCCGGGCTTGGGGTAGACCGGCCGGAATCGCTTCGGCTCCAGCCCCCGCTCCCGCAGCCCGCAAAGTAGATCCTCCATCCGGTGAGGGCGGTGGATCATACACACCCGCCCCCCCGGGCGCACTGCCCATGCGGCGGCGTCCAGCACATCCGCCAGGGTGCAGCGCACCTCATGCCGCGCCCAGGCGACCTCGTCCCGTTCATTCAAAAGCCCGCTCCCTGCCTTCATATAAGGAGGGTTGCAGGTCACCAGATCCGCCTCGCTGCCCGGCAAGCTGCTCCGGAACTCCTTCACGTCCCCCCACAGCACAGAAACCCGATCGGAAAGCCCGTTCCGCTCCACGCTCCGCCGGAACAGACTGCAATTCCGCTCCGAAAGCTCCACCCCGGTCACCTGTGCCACCCGGGTTTTACACGCCAATAAAATAGGAATGATCCCGTTCCCGGCGCACAAGTCCACCACCCGCTCTCCCGGGCAAGCCGCCGCAAAATCTGCCAGCAGCACGGCGTCCACCCCAAAGCAAAACTGCCGCTGATCCTGATAGATCCCTGCGCCGCCCAGCTGCAAATCATCCCAACGTTCCCATTGATTTTGTTGCTCCATGCTACCTCCTATGGGGGCTTTTTTAAAAAACGCCCCGTGCAGAAAGCTGTTTTCCAACCGTTAAAAACCCCAAAAGGGGTTGCAGCAAATGCCTTGCCGCAACCCCTTTTGCCTACACATTAGTCCTCTGCAGGAGCGTCTACAGGACATACGCCTGCACAAGCGCCGCAGCTGATGCAAGTATCCGCATCGATTTCATATTTGCTGTCCCCTTCAGAAATTGCAGAAACAGGACATTCTGCTGCACATGCGCCGCAGCTGATGCAGTCATCGCTGATTTTATATGCCATCGGAATACACCTCCTTAGCAGGTTGTAGGCAATTATCCGCAGGATAACCGCCATTTCTACCATTATAGCATAGTTTCATCTAAATTTCAAGTACTTTTTAGCTTTTTTTCAACCGTTTATCCGATTTCACCGCCCAGGCAGTCCCCACCGCCTGGAAAATCTGCACCAGAACAATCAGGAAAATCACCGCAATCATCATCACCAGGTATTTATACCGGTAATATCCGTAGTTGATGGCGATTTTTCCCAGTCCGCCGCCGCCGATGATCCCGCTCATGGCAGAATGCCCAAGCACCGTGGTAATGGCGATGGTGAAATTGGAAATCAGAGAGGGAATGCTCTCCGGCAGCATCACCTTGCAGATGATCTGCAAAGGGGTTGCCCCCATACTCTGGGCTGCCTCGATCATATTGGGGTTCACCTCACGCAGGCTGCTTTCCACCAGCCGTGCCACAAAGGGCGCCGCCGCAATCACCAAAGGCACAATGGAGGCGGCGGTACCCACCACCGTACCCATAATCAGGCGGGTCAGGGGGAACACCATAATCATCAGAATCAGGAAGGGCACCGACCGGAGCAGATTGATCACCACGTTTAAAATGCTCAGCACCGGCTTTGGAAGGGGCATCACTCCGCCCTTTTCCCCTGCCACAATCAGCACCCCTAAGGGCAGGCCGATCACGATGGAAAAGAAGGTGGAAAGCACCGTGACATAAAAGGTTTCCCAAATGGCAAGCAGCAGCTCGCTTTGGAGAATTTCCACCGCTTCCATCACCGTTTCATTTGCCAATAACTGTTCAAGCATCGCTCTCCGCCCTCCTTACCATCAGATTGGGAGTGCGCTGCAAATAGGCAATCGCCCGATCCAGCTCCTCCCTGCCGCCTTCAATTTCCAGCAGCATATTGCCAAACACTTTATCCTCCAGACACTTGGTCTGCGCCGCTAAAATATTAGCGGCAATCCCTTCCTCCATCGCCATTTTTGCAATGAGGGGGGTATCTGCCACCAGGGCGCCGTGATACACCAGCCGGATCACATTCTGCCGGTTGACGCTCGGCGCAATGGGCGCTGCCCCGTCCGGATACACCAGCCGTTTGGCAGCCTCCGACCGAGGATTGGCGAACACCTCGCTCACCGCTCCCTCTTCCACCACAGAGCCGTTGTCCAAAATGGCAACCTGATTGCAGATTTTTTCCACCACGCTCATCTGGTGGGTGATGACGATCACCGTGATCCCCAGCTCCCGGTTGATTTTTTGGATCAGCTCCAGAATGGACTGGGTGGTTTTGGGATCCAGGGCGCTGGTTGCCTCGTCGCACAGCAGAATTTCCGGATTGGTCGCCAATGCCCGGGCGATGGCGATCCGCTGCTGCTGCCCGCCGGAAAGCTGCGCCGGATACGCCCTGCCCTTGTCCGGCAGACCCACCGTTTCCAGCAGCTCTGCCGCTTTGCGGCGGGCGTCCTTTTTCTTCACCCCTGCCAGCTCCATGGGAAAGCAGATATTATCCAGGCAGTTGCGCTGCATCAGCAAATTAAAGCCCTGAAAAATCATCGTCATTTTCCGCCGCCGTTCCCGCAGCGCCGCCCCCTGCAGGGAGCCGATGTCCTCGCCGTTGATCAAAACCTTCCCCTCGGTGGGGCGTTCCAGCATATTGATACACCGCACCAGGGTACTCTTCCCTGCGCCGCTCATGCCGATGATCCCGTAAATATCCCCGTCCTGAACCGTCAGAGATACGTTCTTTAACGCCTCCACGTGGCCGTCCGAGGTGGAGAAGGTTTTGCCGATGTTCTGTAATGTGATCATAGTACACTCTCCGCTTCTGAAAAACCAAAGCAAGCGTCGGCGAAATCGGCCGACGCTGCCCGGTATTTTTTCTTATTTACTCTTAATTGCGTCCAGAGAGGACTGCTTGCCGCTGTACAGGGCAATGGGCTCTACATGGAACGCGCCGATGGAAACCAGATGGGTTCCGTTCTGCTCGTTAAAATCATTGAGATAGGGCAGGTGCTGGAAGTAGTTTGCGTCAATTTCGCCGCTTTCTACCACGTTGTTAGGCTGCACATAATCGGTAAATTCCTTCACGTCCAGGGTGATGTCCTTCTTTGCCAGAATGTCCTTCACCACCTTCAGAATTTCTGCATGGGGCGTAGGAGAAGCCGCAACGGTGATGGTTTTCCCTGCCAGCTTGCTGTAATCCAAAGAACTATCATAGCCGTCGCCCGGGTTATCTACCGTGCTGACCACTGCGCCGCCGTACTCGCCGGTAATGAAATCCTTTACTTCCTTGCTCTCCAAGGCAGCCTTAAGAGCCTTGATCTCGTTGCTGTTTTCATTGCCTTCCTTCACGGCTACAATGTTACCGTATTCAGAAGAGGAATCCTCCATCAGCAGAGAATCCTCCACCGGATTCAGATCTGCCTGAATGGCATAATTGGAATTGATGACTGCAAAGTCCACATCCTGCAGCACGTTGGGCAGCTGCGCCGCTTCTACTTCTTTAAAGGTAATGTTGTAGGGATTTTCTGCAATGTCCTTGATGGTTGCGGTAATGCCTGCGCCGGATTTTAAGGTGATGTAACCGTTCTTTTCCAGCAGCAGCAATGCTCTTGCTTCGTTGGTGGTGTCATTGGGAACCGCAATGGTGACGCCCGCACTCTGACTCCCGCAAGCGGTCAGCAGGCTGAGCGCCAGCACCGCAATCACAACAACCGATAACAATTTCTTCATAAGAATTCCTCCTCATATCAAATAATTTTCCCCTTGCTATACCCCTATTATAGCACGCGTCCCGCCGTTTGTCCAATACATATTAATTATGAAAAGTAATAGGTAAAATCTATAACTTTGCCGACCAATAAAAAGAAGGCTGTTTCAAACGTCAGCCTGTTTGAAACAGCCTTTTGGTTTTTCTAAGGATGGGGAACTATTTCCCGAACACACCCGCTCTGTCCATAATCACATAGGTGCGGAGCATTTCATCCGTCAGCCCTAAGCGCCCCTGTTCGTCCCCCACCAGCAGCTTTTTGTCCACCATTTTCTGAATGGTGGGGCGTGCCCAGTCGGGCATATTTTTGTCGATGTAGTTGTAAATCATTTTTCCTTCCAGAGTGGCCAGGCGTTTGTCCAGCCCCTGCAACATTCCTTTTAATTCTTCATATTGCGTCACGGTCAATCCCTCCATTTTCTCTTCCACTTTTTTTAAAAACCGCTCCCAGCCCATGTCCAAGGTGCGGTGGGGGCAGTATTTTCCGGAATAATCCCGGTGCTTGGTCACGTGGGACAGATCCCATCCGTACCGCTTTAAGATCCCTGCAATCAGCTCTGCGGCGTTCTCCTCCGCCTGCAAAAACCGTTCCCCGCCGGAGCGGCTGTAGCAAATTTCAACGCCGATGCCGTGCATGTTCCCATCCCCCATACCGTCCCCAGCGTGCCAGGCAGTCCGGTTCTCCGGGATGGCCTGCACCGCCTCCCGGTCATCCACCGCATAGTGATAGGAGGTGTAGTCGCTGTTATTTAGCATATAGGCGATCTCATCCCGGGCAGAGGCATCGTTGGCAGTATTATGCACCACTACCGCAAAGGGAATCATGGAATAGGGTGCCTTGATCGGCCAGCGATCCTGCGGGCAAAGCTGCTTAACAA
>CAKSSZ010000036.1 GCA_934489915.1 uncultured Clostridia bacterium
TACTGCTGGGGGCAAATGGCGGTGGTAGCGGTGGCAACCTTGTTTTTTACCCTGGCAGGGATTTCTCATTGGCGGATGTTAGCTGTGCTGCTGGCTTTGATCCCGGCGGTCAATGCGGTTGCGTTTTGCGTTGTGCCCATCTGGACGCTGGAAGAAGAGGCAGGGGAACGGGTGAGCGTGAAAAAGCTGTTTACTCTGCCCTTATTCTGGCTCTTTTTGCTGTTGATGCTTTGCTCCGGCGCCAGCGAGCTTTCAGTGTCCCAGTGGGCTTCCGCTTTGGCAGAAGCGGGGTTGGGCGTGTCCAAAACCGTAGGGGACTTGGCAGGGCCTATGTTTTTTGCGGCAATGATGGGGATTTCCCGTCTTTTATATGCCAAATACAGTGAGCGGCTTTCCCTGGAATATGCCATGCTGGGCAGCGGCATTTTATGTGTGGTAAGCTACCTGATGATCTCCCTGGCGCCCTGGGCGTGGGTCGGATTGCTTGGGTGCGGTGTTTGCGGCTTCAGCGTGGGGGTGATGTGGCCGGGAACCTACAGCCTGGCAGCAAAGCAGCTGCGGGGCGGCGGAACGGTGATGTTTTCTCTGCTGGCATTGGCAGGAGACGCAGGCTGCTCCTCCGGTCCCACCCTGGTGGGCGTGGTGTCCGGCGCATTTGGGGATCAGTATCGTTTAGGTGTGCTGGCTGCTGTTGTGTTCCCCTTGCTGTTGGTAGCGGGGATGGCTGCCATGCTGCAAAAATCCGCCCGGTGAGAGGACTGGTTGATTTTACAGAGATTTACTGAGGAAAATGCAGAAAATCACTTGACAAATCGGCGGTTTACGGATACAATTATAAGGAGAGATCAGACGCAAGAAAGGATGATTGCTATGTATCAAATCGTAAAAAAGAAAAGCTTGAATCCTACTGTGACATTGATGGAAATCAAAGCGCCGGCGATTGCGCAGGCTGCAGAACCGGGTCAGTTTATTATTCTGCGGGTCGATGAAGAAGGGGAACGGATTCCTTTGACCATTGCGGATTTTGACCGGCAGGCCGGTACCGTCACCATTATTTATCAAATTGTAGGAGCAACAACTCAAAAGCTGGATCGAAAGGAACAAGGGGAATTTTTGTGCGATTTTGCAGGACCTTTGGGCGTGGCAACCCATACGGAGGGGTTACACAAGGTCGCTGTCGTAGGCGGCGGCGTTGGCTGCGCCATTGCATACCCCATTGCAAAAAAGCTGCATCATTTGGGTTGTCAGGTGCATTCGGTGGTAGGCTTTCGGAACCGTGACCTGGTAATTTTAGAAGAAGAATTCCGGGCGGTTTCCGATCATTTGGAAGTGATGACCGATGACGGCAGCTACGGAACGCGCGGACTGGTAACAGACGCATTGAAAAAGCTGCTGGATGAAGGCAATCAGTATGACCAGGTGATTGTGATCGGTCCGCTGATTATGATGAAATTTGTGTGTCAGCTGACCAAGGAATACGGGGTAAAAACCGTTGTCAGCATGAACCCGATTATGATCGACGGCACAGGAATGTGCGGTGGATGCCGGTTGTCGGTAGGGGGAGAAATGAAGTTTGCCTGTGTGGACGGCCCCGATTTTGACGGTCATTTAGTGGATTTTGACGAGGCGATGGCACGCAGCTCTATGTACCGTGAATTTGAGCAGCGGGAGCGGGAAAAAGCCTGTCGCTTGTTTGGAAAGGAGGGGAAATAACCATGCCGAATATGTCGCCGAAGAAAAACCCCATGCCTTCTCAGGAGGCGCAGGTGAGGAAAAATAATTTTCAAGAGGTTGCTTTGGGATATTCCGAGGAAGCGGCGGTGAATGAAGCGCAGCGGTGCCTCCATTGCAAGCACCAGCCCTGCGTGAACGGCTGCCCGGTTTCCATTCACATTCCCGATTTTATTGAGCGGATTGCGCAAGGGGATTATCGGGGAGCGTATGACGTGATCGCTGAGTCCAGCTCGCTGCCGGCGGTTTGCGGTCGAGTATGTCCCCAGGAAAATCAGTGTGAGAAAAACTGCGTTCGCGGCATCAAGGGTGAGCCGGTTGGGATCGGCCGCCTGGAACGGTTTGCGGCGGACTGGTATAACAGTCACCCGGCCGAAAAGCGGCAGCGTCCGGCGAGTAACGGCCACCGGGTTGCGGTGGTGGGGTCGGGTCCCTCCGGCTTGGCTTGCGCCGGTGAACTGGCGTCAAAGGGCTATGCTGTCACCGTGTTTGAAGCGCTGCATGTGGCAGGCGGGGTACTGATGTATGGCATTCCGGAATTCCGTTTGCCCAAGAAGATTGTACAGCAGGAAATCCAGGGGCTGCGTGAAATGGGCGTGAATTTTGAAACCAATATGGTAATCGGTAAAGTGCGCTCGGTGGATCAGCTGATGGAAGACGGCTATGAAGCAATTTTCATTGGTTCGGGCGCCGGGTTGCCCCGTTTTATGGGAATCCCCGGTGAGAATTTAAAGGGCGTTTATTCCGCCAATGAATTTTTGACCCGTGTGAATTTGATGAAGGCTTATGATAAGGAGCATACCGCAACGCCGGTGCAAAACGCCAAGCATGTGGCTGTGGTCGGCGGCGGGAATGTGGCTATGGACGCAGCCCGCTGTGCGCTGCGGATGGGAGCGGAAACGGTTTCTATTGTTTACCGCCGCAGTGAAAAGGAATTGCCTGCCCGGGCAGAGGAAGTGGAACACGCACGGGAAGAGGGCATTCGCTTTGAATTTTTGACCAACCCCACCTCCATCAAAGGGGAGGACGGCTGGGTGGACGGCCTGATTTGCCAACGGATGGAGCTGAGCCAGCCGGACGCTTCCGGACGTGCCCGTCCGGTTCCTGTTGAGGGGAGCGAGTTTGAGCTGAAGGCGGATTGCGTGATTATGGCAATCGGTACTTCACCGAACCCGTTGATTAAGTCTACCACAAAGGGCTTGGATACCCAGAAGTGGGGCGGCATTATTGTGGAAGAGGAAACCGGCCACACTTCCCGGGAGCATGTATATGCCGGGGGTGACGCCGTGACCGGCGCCGCTACCGTTATTTTGGCAATGGGAGCCGGAAAAAGCGCTGCCCGGGCGATTGATCGGGAATTACAGAAGAAATAAAAGCTTTGGGGGATCTCCCCCAAAGCTTTACATAAAGAATGGAGCTGATGTAAATGGAAATGACCTTCAGATGGTACGGGGAAAGCGACCCCGTCACTCTGGAACAAATTCGGCAGATTCCTAACGTTACAGGAGTTGTTACGGCAATTTACGATGTGCCGGTAGGGGAGGTATGGCCGAGAGAAAAAGTGATGGCGCTGAAAAAAACAGTAGAGGACGCAGGGTTACATATTGCCGCCATCGAAAGCGTACCTGTGCATGAGGACATTAAGCTGGGAAAACCCAGCCGGGATCGGATGATCGAAAATTACTGCACAACCCTGCGGTATTTGTCCGAAGCCGGCGTAAAAGTGGTTTGTTATAACTTTATGCCTGTGTTTGACTGGACCAGAACCGATCTGGCGCATCAGCTGCCTGACGGATCCAATGCGCTGAGCTATGATGACGATACCATCGCAACCTGGGATATTGAGAATGAGGAAGTTTCCCTCCCGGGCTGGGACGCCAGCTATACGAAGGATCAAATGCGGGCGGTCATGGAGGAATATAAGTCGGTGGATGAAGAAACCCTGTGGGAACACCTGCGCTATTTCCTGGAGCGGGTCATTCCCGTGGCAGAAGAGGTGGACGTGAAGATGGCCATTCATCCGGACGATCCCCCCTGGAATATTTTTGGACTGCCTCGGATCATCACTAACAAAGAAAATTTGGAACGTTTCTGCAAGCTGGTGGATAGCCCCTATAACGGACTGACCCTGTGCTCCGGTTCTCTGGCGGCGGATGAGAAGAATGATATTGCCGAGCTGGTTCGCTATTTCGGCGGCATGGGCAGAATTCATTTTGCTCATATGAGAAATATTAAGCGGACAGGCGGCCGCTCCTTTGAGGAGTCTGCTCACGCTTCCAATTACGGCAGCTTGGATATGTATGAAATTATGAAAGCATATCATGAAGTAGGGTTTGACGGCCCCGTTCGGCCGGATCACGGCAGAATGATCTGGGGCGAGCAGGGCAAACCGGGTTACGGCTTGTATGACAGAGCCTTGGGCGCTGTTTACTTGAACGGTTTGATTGAAGCAATTGAAAAAAATGAACGGTAAAAGCTAAAAAAGCAGCCATCGTCAGATGATCCGACGATGGCTGCTTTTTCGTTTGTGAAATTATTTTTGACTGATTCAGCAATGGGTTTTACCCTCATTACACCGGGAAGTCAGCGTCTACTTCCCGGTAATACCGTTCCAGATTTTCCTTTCCTTTTGTAATGGCAGGGATGCATTCTTCAGATCCTTCAAATTCAATGGCATAGTAGCCGTCAAACCCTGCTTTGCGTAAAATCCGCAGGCATTGGCGCACCGGAACCGCACCCTGACCGATCACAGTTCCGCGGAACCAATTTCCGCCCCGCGTCATATTGCTGCCCGGATTGTGAGAGCACCCGCTGGTGATCAGCATATCCTTAACATGAACATAGCAGGCATAGGGGGCAAGACGGGAAACGGCGGTAACCGGATTTTCATCTACGCACAGAAAATTCCCCATATCAACCAAAAGGGCGTAGTTGGGATGATTCACCGCATTGAAAAGCCGTTCCATCCGGTCGCTGTCCTGGGCAATGTAACCGTGGTTTTCACTGCAGGTGCGGATCCCTAAGTCCTGCGCATATTCTGTAATGATTCTTACGTTTTTCGCAATGCGGGGCAGCATTAAATCAAAGGAGCGGCATTCCTTCCCAGGTTGATAACAAATATCGTGCCGCATCATCGGTGCGCCCAAGGCGGCCGCAACCCGAAGCTGCCCTTTTACCCGTTCCAGCTCTGCTGCTTCCTCTGAAGCACATTCATGATACAGGTTTGCCCCGATGGCATAGTTGGTAATGATCATATTGAGTTCGTCCGCTTTGGCACGAATCCGTGCAGCGCTTTCCAGCTGCTGTTCCAAGGTGGGGGCGGGGCAGGGGGCCAATTCGGTAAATTCAATGGCGCCAAAGTCCAGCTCATGCGCCTTTTCCACCGCCTGCTCCTGAGTCATGCGTCCTGCTCTGATCTCTGCCTGAAAGGAGTAAGAGCTGATAGAGAGTTTCATATAGCTCCCTCCTTACAGTGTAACTTCATGACCGGTTCTGGCGGATTCATAAATAGCGTCCAAAATTTTCATAATGACAATTCCGTCCTCTGCCGGGGCAAGGCAAGGCGTGCGCTTGCTCACGCAATCAATAAAATGATTCATTTCAGCTTCAAACATAGGTTTTCCGTCTTTCAGGTTTTTAATATCCGGGGTGACGTCTACCATAAAATCATTCATTTCCATGTAGAATTTCGGGTCGCCTGCCAAGGACGCACCGCCCTTGGTGCCGTAAATTTCTTTGGATGTGATGCCCTCGCCATTCAGACTGTAGCTGGTTTCCAGCAGGGTGACGGCGCCGTTATCATAGCGGATCAGGGCAATGGCAAGATCTTCTACATTGCAAATATCGTCCGGCTTTGCGTCTTTGGGCATCCAGCCCACATTGGTTTTTAAATTTTTCCGATTGCCCAGCTGCTCAAAGGTTGCTGCATAAACCGAAACCGGCTTGGGGCAGCCCATGAGGTAGCGGGTATGATCAATGACGTGCACGCCCAAATCAATCACAGGGCCGCCGCCGGACAGTGCCTTATTGGAAAACCATCCGCCCGGATTTCCGTGCCGGCGCAGATAGGTTGCTTTGGAATAATAAATATCGCCGAAATACCCCTTCTCAATGAAATCCTTTGCCACACGGGACTCGTCGGAGAAGCGCATCACAAAACCGATCATCAAAAGGCGATTGTTTTTCTTCGCTGCCGCTGCCATTTCTTCTGCTTCCTGTGCGTTAAATGCCATTGGCTTTTCGCATAATACATCCAGCCCGGCATTCAGTGCGGCAATGGCACATTTTGCATGGTTGCAGTTCCACACGCACACATCTGCGGCGTCCAATTCACAGTCGGAGAGCATTTCTTCTACCGAATGGTACCGTTTTTCAATGCCGTATTTATCACCAAAATCCCGGAGCCGATCCGGATTAATATCACAGATGGCCTCAATTTTTGCCTCCGGGTTTTTCCGATAGGCTTCCATATGGACGGAAGCAATATTTCCTGCGCCGATAATACCGATTTTTACCATGATATTTTCCTCCTCTTATTTCATCATATTCCGTAAAAATTCCACTGCTTTTTCAATATCTGCTTTGGGGTTGTCGCCCACTTCCCGTTCGATGGTCAGAAAGCCGTTATAACCGATTTCCTCCAGCGCTTTTAAGTAATTGGGGAAATCAACGGAGCCCTCTCCCAAGGGAACTTCAATAAAGGCGGGATCCTGGAGCATTTTATCCTCTTCCAGTCCGTAAATCACCTCAGGAGCTTTGTCTGCCAGCTTGCGGCCGTCTTTAGCGTGGGTATGTACGATGTAATCCTGCAATGTGTGTACAGCGGCAACGGGATCGTCCCCTGTGACCATCACCAGGTTGGCGGGGTCTAAATTGACCGCTACGCCCCGGCTGCCCAAGGAATCCAAAAAGCCTTTCAAAACCACAGCGGTTTCAGGGCCGGTTTCAATGGCAAAGTGTGCCTGCATTTGATCTGCATACTGGCTTAAGGTACCGCAGGCTTCCTGCATAATCTGGTAGCGTGGATGGCTGCTGTCTGCCGGAACTACGCCGATATGTGTGGTTACAATATTGGTGCCCAGCTCTGCCGCCCATTCCATGATTCGCTTGGAGGTATCAATTAAGGACGGGTTCAGCTCCGGATTGTGAAACCCCTTGCCTAAATCGCCGCAGACAGCGGACACAATCAGCCCGTTATCTTCTAACACCCGCTTTAAGTCAGCGGTTTTTTCTTTTGTGATATGTTCCATTGCAAACTCGCCTCTGGCATAGATCTGAACGCCGGCCGCCCCCAGCTGTGCAGCGGTTTTTAATGCGGTAGGGTAATCCAGGCGAAAAGATTCCATCATAACGCCGATAGGAAACTGTTTCATAAAAATTCCAGCCTTTCTATTTTGAAAAATTTTATTAAATCACTTTACAAGGCTATTATAATATACTATAATAAAGATTGCAAGAAAAATCATGCTCTATTTTGGTAATATTGTGCTTTTTGGAGGAACTATGGGAAATTACGAACAACATTATTTTGCAGATCATAATTTGCCGATTATTTTTCATTTTGACCGGGTTTTTAAGGGACGGGAGGGGTTACCTCACTGGCATGAAAATATTGAGCTGCTGTACTGTGTTTCGGGAGCGGGGGAAGCAATGGTGGAATCCCGCCCGGTGCCGATGAGACAGGGCTGCCTTACGGTGATTAACTCCAGTCGGGTGCATTATACCCGCTTGACTGAGGAACCGTTCGGATATTATTGCTTAATTGTGGACTCGGGCTTTTTGGAACAAATGGAGTTGTACGTGGAAGAACGGGAGCTGGATGAATTTGTGCAATCGGCGGAAATCAGCGCTCGGTTTGAACGAATTATCCGAGAGATGGAAGAAAAAAGAGATTATTTTGAAGCGACCGTGAAAGGAGAGGTAGGCGCCCTGATGGCATATTTGCTGCGGAATCATTCCCGTCCGGGGAGCAGCGGGGGATATTCCGATATGGTCAAAGTTGCGCTCCGTTATTTAAAAAAGCATTATCCGGAGCCGGTGGGATTGGACGAGGTTGCAGAGGCAACAGGCTTCAGCCGCTATTATTTTTGCCGAAAATTTAAAAGCGTCACCGGTTACACCGTCAACGGATACCTACAGTTTTTGCGCTGCCGGGAGGCAGAACGGTTGCTGCGGGAGGAACGGTACAGCGTATCGGAGGCGGCCTCCGCCTGCGGGTTTGATGATGTTTCTTATTTTACCAAAGTGTTTAAGAAACAGACCGGGTTTTTGCCCTCTCAGGTGAAGCATAAGGAGGGTACGGGGGAAACGGGCAAATAAAAGGGTGGAATGTTATCCCTCCGGGGTACGCTCCCGCAGGGCGGCGATGTGTTTTTTTGGTGAAACGCCCATTTTTTCTTTGAATACCTTGGAAAAATACAGCGGATCGGTATAGCCGCACAAAAAGGAGATGTCTTTTACACTGGTAAATCCCTGTTCCATTAAGGTGCAGGCGTGCTGAATGCGCAGTGCGGTGAGATAGCCGGAGATCCCCACCTTAAAGCTGCGCTTAAACAAGGTGGACAGGTATTTTTTGTGATAGGCAAATTCCCGGCTGAGAGTATCCAGCGACAGCTTTGGGTCGGTGAAATGATCGTCCATATATTGCTTGATCCGCAGGATGACTTGCAGCTCTCCTTCTTCTTTTTGGGCAGAGCGTTCCCCCAGGAGGGAGAAGGTATATAAGAGCAGTCCTTCGCAGCGCAGGTGCAGTACGGAGCTTTCGTCTGTGATTGAGTCCTTCCAAAGCTCTGCTAATTTTTCATAGCCGTGAAACAGCAGGTTTTGTTTGTGAATGCCGGCGGTATCCATCAATCGGTTGGCACGAAAGCCCAGATAGCTGATGTATAGCTCGGTGAAATTTTCATCCGACTCTAACGTATAGGACAGGGCGGGGAAGGTGAAAAATAAATCCCCTGTTTGTAAAGGAAAGGCCTGTCCGTTCATAAACAGCTGCCCGGTACCGCCGGCAACCAGATGCGTTTTATAGACGGAGTCGCACTTTTTTTCTTCCCTGCGCTGCGGCTCTGTCTCAAAGACAAAATTCAAAATGTTAATTTCTGTCAGACCGTTGCTTTTCGGTAGAAAGCGGCAAATGTTTTCTTCCATTGTCATCTCCTCCTTTTTCTCATTATATCCAATGTGAGTGGGAATGTCAATGAGCATCAAACCATTTTCCATAAATTCATAGAAAAATTACATTTACTTTTTTGTAAGTTTTTTTTATAATGAGGGAAAAGAAAGAGCTTTGCGGACGGATTCAATCAGAATGGAGATGATGACGATGAAACAAAAAATGAAAATCGGCGTGGTGGGTGCCTATCGCGGCTCAACCATGATTCATTATTGCAAAATTGCGGCCAATGCGGAGGTTGTGGCCATTTGTGATTACAATGAGGAAATTTTAGAGGAGCAAAAAAAACATTGCCGGGAGCTGCCGATTACCTTTTACAGCGATTTTAACACCTTTTTAACCCATGATATGGACGCAGTGGTGCTTGCCAATTATGCCAATGAACATGCTCCTTTTGCTATTGCTGCCTTAAAAGCCGGAAAGCATGTTTTTTCCGAGGTGCTTCCGGTGCAGACTATGAAAGAAGCAGTGGAGCTGATTGAAACGGTGGAGAGCACCGGGCTGACCTATGCCTATGGAGAAAACTACTGTTATATGCCGGCGCCGTATGAGATGAGGCGGTTGTATCGGATGGGAAAAATCGGTGAGTTTGAATATGGCGAGTGCGAATATATTCATAATTGCGAACCGATCTGGCCGGGGATTGCTTACGGGAACCCGGAGCATTGGCGCAACACCATGTACTCTACCTTTTATTGCACCCACTCTCTGGGACCGATCATTCATGCAACCGGGCTGCGGCCGGTAAAGGTGACCGGTTTTGAAACGACTATGAATGAGAGAAACCGGCGCATGGGGGCAAAAGGCAGCGCCTTTGGAATTGAAATGGTGACGCTGGAAAACGGTGGATTGGTGAAAAGTATTCACGGTGTGGGACTGTACCGGAATTCCGTTTGGTATACCATGTACGGCGGAAAAGGCAGAATGGAATGCCCCCGTGAGGATGCCAATGCGGATCATGTTTCCCGGATTTATGTAAATTGCGACGCATTTTCCGGGGAATATAAAGAGCGGCCGGTGGAGAACTATATGCCCGCCCGTGAGCATGACGAGGAGTGCAGAAAGTTCGGACACGGCGGTTCGGATTTTTATAGTATGTATCATTTTGTGGAGAAGCTTTTGGGGAATCCGGAAGCGGATATTATTGATGTGTACGAGGCAATGGATATGTTTTTGCCGGGGATGTTTGCATATCGGTCAATTTTGAAGGACAGTGTTCCGGTGGAAATTCCCAATCTGCGGAATCGTGATGAGCGCAAAAAATGGAAGGACGATACTGCATGCACCGATCCGAAGGTAGCCGGGGAAATGCTCCTGCCGACAGCCTACGGCGGAACGCCGGAGATTGACCCGCTGGTTTATGAAACGCAAAAACAAAAATATTATGAGGATTGCAAAAATAAGGACGGGCACCGGGAACGTATCCTGAGCCAGGTAGTGGAATAAAAAAGGAAGGGCAGCAAAACGAATTTGTTTTGCTGCCGCTTTTTCTTATGAATGTTTACCGGGTTTGCTTCATATAATCCCGCAGTACCTGCAAGGAGGTTTGGGCTGCTTGTCTGGCAAAGGTGGGATAGTCGGCGGGAGAATTGCCGTCTGCGTCATCTGAAATCGTACGGAGAACACAGAAGGGCACTTTGTTTACATAACAAACTTGGGCGATGGCTGCTCCCTCCATTTCACAGGAGATCCCGCCAAACAAGGTGTGGATCCTGGTCTTTTGCTCTTGCGTGTGTATAAATTGATCACCTGAGGCAATGGTGCCTACCTGATAGGATACCCCCAGCCGTTTGACGCTTTCGGTCAGGCGGGTGACAATTTCACTGTCGCAGGGCAGCTCTACCAAATTCAAGCCGGACAGCAGTCCGGGAGAATCTCCCAAAGGAGAGGTGTCCATATCGTGCTGCACCAGCTTGTCGGCAATGGCAATCTGCCCGATGGAAAGTGCGTCGGTTAAGGTTCCCCCAATGCCGGTGTTGATAATTTGGGACGGATGATAGCGTAAAATCATTGTTTGGGCGCAGAGGGCGGCAAATACCTTGCCGATGCCGCATTCTGCCGC
>CAKSSZ010000037.1 GCA_934489915.1 uncultured Clostridia bacterium
CCTGCATGCCACGCTCCCGCAAAAACTCAATTGCCTTTTCCATATCGCCGCCGGCCTCGGTCAGAGCCTTCTTGCAGTCCATCATACCGCAGCCGGTCTTTTCTCTCAATTCTTTAACAGCCTGTGCTGTAATCATATGCTTCACGATCCTTTCCTTCATTTTTACCTTTTGGAATTATTCCTCGGAAGCGTCCTCTGCTGCAGCTTCCTCCGCTGCGAACTGCTCGCCCTGCTTGCCTTCCAAAACGGCATTTGCCATGGTAGACGCAATCAGCTTAACGGCACGGATTGCATCGTCATTTCCGGGAATAACATAATCTACTTCTTCCGGATCGCAGTTCGTATCTACAATTGCAACAACCGGAATACCCAATCTCTTTGCTTCCATAATTGCAATATGCTCTTTTTTCGGGTCAACAACAAACAGCGCACCCGGCAAACGCTTCATTTCTTTGATTCCGCCCAGGAATTTTTCCAGCTTTTCCAGCTCGCCCTTCAGCTTAATAACCTCTTTTTTGGGCAGCAATTCAAAGGTGCCGTCCTCTTCCATTTTCTTAATCTGATTCAGGCGGTCAATTCTTTTCCGAATGGTTTTAAAGTTGGTCATCATGCCGCCCAGCCATCTGGCGTTCACATAATACATTCCAACCCGCTCTGCTTCTTCCTTAATGGATTCCTGCGCTTGCTTTTTGGTGCCGACAAACAGAATTTCATCTCCGTTTGCTGCAACGTCACGGATAAAGTTATACGCTTCCTCCACCTTTTTCACGGTTTTCTGCAAATCAATGATGTAGATTCCATTTCTTTCTGTGAAGATGTATTCCGCCATTTTCGGGTTCCATCTTCTGGTCTGGTGTCCAAAGTGAACACCGGCTTCCAACAACTGTTTCATTGCGATTACTGCCATTTTACTAACCTCCTGTTTTTGATACCTCCACCCCGTTCTTCCTTCGGGCAAACCGCAGTGCGGCAACCTGCCCTCCGTCCCAGCGTGTGTGTATTCTTAATTTTACAGCCCTATTATTTTATCACATTTTTCAAAAAAAAGCAAGCTTTTTTTGAAAAAAATTCATTTTTGTTTCAACAAGATAAGAGCGCCGACACAAAAGCGCCAACGCTCATTTCAATCCTGCAATTAATCCACCAGCTGCAGCACTGCCATAGGAGCAGCGTCACCTCTGCGAGGACCCATTTTAATGATTCTGGTATATCCACCGTTGCGCTCCGCATATTTGGGTGCGATTTCATCAAACAGCTTCTTTACCACATCTTCTTTTGTGATATATGTCAAAGCCTGTCTTCTGGTATGCAAGGTGTTGGCTTTTCCCAAGGTGATCATCTTTTCCACCATACTTCTGGCTTCCTTGGCTCTGGTTTCAGTGGTTACAATCTGGCCGTTTTCCAGGACGCAGGTAACCAGTGATCTCAGCATAGCCCGGCGCTGATCGGTAGGTCTGCCTAATTTTCTTGTTCCAGGCATAGTAAAAATACCTCCTTTGTTCTTGAATTTGTTACAAAACCTTATTGTTGATCTTCAGACTCAGACAAGGACAGTCCCAAGGAAATCAGCTTATTGATCACTTCTTCCAGAGACTTTCTGCCCAGATTTCTGACCTTCATCATGTCTTCCTCAGTTTTGCCGATCAAGTCTTCCACCGTGTTAATTCCTGCTCTCTTCAGGCAGTTGTAAGAACGAACGGAGAAATCCAAATCTTCAATCTGCATTTCCAAAACCTTTTCCTTCTTGGTTTCTTCCTTCTCTACCATAATTTCCGTATTTCTGGCATCGTCGGACAGATCAATGAAGAGGTTCAAATGTTCATTCATGATTTTGGCGCCCAGGCTGACTGCTTCATCCGGCCGGATGGTTCCGTCCGTCCAAACATCAATCACCAGCTTATCAAAATCGGTATCCTGACCCACGCGGGTATTTTCCACGGTATAATTGAACTTCACAACAGGGGTGTAAATGGAGTCAACCGGGATAATCCCGATTACATTGCTCCCCATTGCCGCCTTGTTTTTTTCTGCCGAAACATAGCCCCGGCCATGATCCAGCGTAATTTCCATGTATAACTTTGCATCCTCATTTAAGGTTGCGATCAGCAAATCGCTGCTCAAAATTTCAACATCCGAATCGGGTTTAATGTCGGAGGCGTAAATTTTGCCTGCGCCTTTCGCCTCAATGAAAACCGTTTTAGGGCCGTCACAATGGAGCTTGGCGATCAGCTTTTTGAGGTTTAATACGATCTCGGTCACATCTTCTCTCACACCGGGAATGGTGGAGAATTCATGTAAAACACCGTCGATCTTCACAGAGGTTACCGCAACACCGGGGAGAGATGACAGAAGAATTCTGCGCAAGCTGTTCCCCAGCGTCATTCCATAGCCCCGTTCCAAAGGTTCTACAATAAAACGGGCATAGGAGGCGTTATCCTTTTCTTCAATACACTCAATTCTTGGTTTTTCGATCTCGATCATTGACAAAACCCTCCTTCGATATTCAATTTTAACTGGTTAAAAATTGAACCCTGATTACTTGGAATAATACTCAACAATAAGATGTTCTTCCAACGGGAGGTCAATGTCTTCTCTGGCTGCCAAGGTCACTACCTTTGCTTCCAGAGTATTCCGATCCAAATCGAGCCACTTGGGAATTACTTTTCCTTCGGTTGCTTCCAAAATTGCTTTCATTTTTGTCTTGCCCCGGCTGCCTTCCTTCACGGAAATCACATCTCCGGGAGAAACCAGGTAGGAAGGAATGTCAACCTTTTTGCCGTTGACAGTGAAATGTCCGTGACGAACCAGCTGTCTGGCTTCAGGACGGGACATTCCAAATCCCAGTCTGTACACCACGTTGTCCAGTCTGCTCTCCAGGATGGACAGCAGGTTGTCACCGGTGATACCGGCTTTCTTTTCAGCCATTTCAAAATACTTTTCAAACTGGCTTTCCAAAACGCCGTAATATCTTCTTGCTTTCTGTTTTTCTCTTAACTGAATCCCGTATTCAGATACCTTTTTTCTGCTCTGGCCGTGCTGACCGGGCGCATAGGGTCTTCTGTCTACGGCGCATTTTCCTGTATAACAACGATCGCCCTTCAGAAAAAGCTTCTGACCTTCTCTGCGGCAAAGTCTGCATACCGCTTCGGTATATCGTGCCATATCTGCACCTCCATTAATTTTTAGTTATCACCCTCAGCCACAATCAAACTCTGCGGCGTTTCGGGGGTCTGCACCCGTTATGGGGAATCGGCGTTACGTCCTTAATCATCGTAACCTCCAGACCTGCACCCTGCAATGCTCTGATTGCAGCTTCTCTGCCGGCGCCGGGTCCCTTTACATACACTTCAACCATCTTCAGGCCGTGTTCCATTGCTGCTTTAGCAGCAGTTTCAGCAGCCATCTGAGCAGCAAAGGGAGTGTTCTTTTTGGAACCACGGAAGCCCAGGCCACCTGCGCTTGCCCAGGAAATCGCGTTTCCGGCAACGTCGGTAATCGTCACGATAGTATTGTTGAACGAGGAACGGATATGCACCGCACCACGCTCGATATTTTTCCGCTCACGTCTTCTGCGCGTCGTCTTTTTAACTGTTTTAGCCATGAAATCGAACCTCCTTCTTTACTTTTTCTTTCCTGCCATAGTTTTCTTAGGACCTTTTCTGGTACGTGCGTTATTCTTGGTATTCTGTCCTCTTACGGGCAGGCCGCGTCTATGTCTCAATCCGCGGTAGCAGCCGATTTCAATCAGCCGTTTGATATCCAGAGAAACCTGACGGCGCAGATCGCCTTCCACCGTATATTCTCTGTCAATCGCATCACGCAGCAAACCGATTTGATCTTCTGTCAAATCCTTTACTCTGGTATCCGGGTTAATCCCTGTTTGCTCAAGAATTTTTCTGGAGCTGCTGACGCCGATGCCAAAAATATAAGTCAAGCCGTATTCCACGCGTTTTTCCTTGGGTAAATCAACACCTGCAATTCTTGCCATTTACTCTTTACACCTCCTGCACTTTCTATGCATTTGTTCTATTCAACTGTATTTATGATGCAAATCCGCGTTACAAAAGCCTGCGATTGCCCGCCCCGGACAAGCCGTCACACACCCTCTGCTCTCGCTCCGGGTCAGCCGTTCCGGGAAAAGCCAGGCTTTTGTCAGCCGCACGCAGAACGATCATTAACCCTGTCTTTGCTTATGCTTCGGGTTTTCGCAAATTACCATTACTTTGCCTTTTCTTTTAATAATCTTGCATTTTTCACACATTGGTTTTACAGACGGTCTAACTTTCATGGATAGTACCTCCTCACAATCCTTAATTCAGCGATGGCCGGTTTATTTTGCCCGCCATGTAATCCGCCCTTTGGTCAGATCATATGGGGACATCTCAACCGTAACCCTGTCACCCGGAAGAATCCGGATAAAATTCATACGAAGCTTACCCGAAATATGAGCCAAGATCTTGTGCCCGTTTTCTAATTCTACCTGGAACACCGCGTTAGGCAATGCCTCAACAACCGTACCTTCTAATTCCAAAACATCATCTTTCGCCAAAGGAATACCTCCTTCCAGAATTCGGCTCTTTTATTCGCCTTGCTGCGCCGTCAGCTCTGCAATGGCGGTTTTCAGCTCGTTATTCGTAATCCGCTGCCCGTCCCGGAGCTTTTGCGCAATCAATTCACTGCTTCTTCCAAGTGTCTTCAGATGCTTCTTTTTCTTGCGTTTGGGGTGATCCGTTTTTCTCATTTTTCCGTCACTGATTGCAACATACTGCTCATCCTCTACCGCCAGGACGATAAAATACCTGTCTTTGTCCCGGCCTGCTATGGATTCCACCAAGGAAGACGGATAGAATTCATCCACTGATTTCTTCACCTCAAAATAACTTACTTGGTTAGGATCACAGGATCCTGCTCTGTAATTAACACTGTATTTTCATAATGTGCCGCCAGCTTGCCGTCGGCTGTGACTGTTGTCCAACCGTCGTCCAACACCCGAACCTGGTAGCTGCCTTGGGTAATCATCGGCTCTACCGCAATGGTCATTCCGGGATACAGGCGAACACCTCTGCCCGGCTTGCCGTAGTTGGGAATACTGGGATCCTCATGCAGCTGACTCCCCACGCCGTGTCCTACGAAATCCCGTACTACACCGTATCCTGCTGCTTCCGCACAGGTTTGTACTGCGTGAGAAATATTGCTCAGCCGTTCCCCCGCTCTTGCGTGGGCAATGCCCTCGTAAAAGCTTTGCTCAGTCACCTCAATCAACCGCTTGGCTTCAGCGCTGATCTTGCCCACCCCGAAGGTACGGGCGCAATCGGCATGATATCCGTCATTGCAAACGCCGATATCAATGCTGATAATGTCTCCCTCCTGCAATCTGCGTTTCCCGGGAATGCCGTGGATGACCACCTCATTCACAGAAGCGCAAACCGAACCGGAAAAACCCCGGTAATGCAGAAAGGACGGCTTCATTTGATGACCTATGATACAATCATACGCTATTTTGTCAATTTCTGCTGTGGTGACGCCCTCCCGCAGTGCGTTTTGAATCTTTTCCAAAACCTCAACCGCAACCAGGCCGGCTTCCCGCATCAGCGAAACTTCCTTTTTTGATTTAATTGATATCATATTAATTTGCCCCCACTACCGCAAAGGCTTGTTTTGTAATATCCTCTAAGGGCTGATCGGCATTCAGTTCATGCAAAACGCCTTTCTTTTGATAATATCCCTTTAAGGGAGCGCTCTGCGCATAATAAACCTGCAAGCGATTCTTGATGGTTTCAATTTTATCATCATCCCGGGTTTTCAGCATAGCGCCGCAGCGGTCGCAAAGCTCTCCCTTTTGAGAGGGCTTATTTACGATATGGAAAGTGGCGCCGCATTGCGGGCACTCCCGTCTTCCGCCTAACCGTTTGATAATCACTTCATCCGGCGCTTCAAAGGAGAGCGCTGCATCAATGGGAATGCCCAGCTCGTCCAAGGCTTCCGCCTGAGCGATGGTTCTGGGAAATCCATCTAAAATAAAACCGTTTTTGCAGTCCTCTTCCTTCAACCGCTCCGAAATCATACCAACCATCACATCATCACTCACCAGTTGACCCCGGTCAATCAGCTCTTTGGCCTTTTTCCCCAGTTCCGTTCCCTTGCGGATGGCCGCCCGAAGCATAGCTCCGGTGGAAATGGTGGGGATTTTCAGCCCTTCTGCAAGCAGCTCTGCCTGGGTTCCTTTTCCGGTGCCAGGGGCGCCTAACAGAATCATATTCATGTCATTCACCTTCTCTGATGATCCCCCTTCTTCCCGAAGGGAGACAGGTTCCTACTCTAAAAACCCTTTATAGTGACGAATCATCATCTGAGATTCAATCTGCTTGCGGGTTTCTAATACAACACCTACAACGATCAGGATAGAAGTACCGCCGATACCGATTGAACCTAAGCCGAAAATAGATGCGATAACCATGGGGAAGAGCGCTACAACACCAATGAAGATAGCGCCTGCCATTGTGATCTTATCCAAAGACTTTTCGATAAATTCGGAGGTTGATCTACCCGGACGAATCCCGGGGATAAATCCACCGTTATTTTTCATGTTGTTTGCAATTTCAACCGTGTTGAACTGAATCTTTGTATAGAAGAATGTAAAGAACAGAATCAACAGGAAATACAAAATCATATAACCGACGGAACCGTATCCGAAGATATTCTTCATAATCCATCCGCCGAAGCCGCCGGATGCGGTTTTCCCAAACAGCTGCATAATGGTTGCCGGGAAAGACATGATGGACATGGCGAAGATGATGGGGATAACCCCTGCCATACTCACCTTAATGGGAATATGAGTGCTTTGTCCGCCGTACATTTTTCTACCTACTACCCGCTTTGCATACTGCACGGGGATCCGCCGCTCCGCATCGTTCATCCAAACGATTGCGCCGATCAAAACCACAATTGCTACCAACAGGACGATTGCGCCCAGCCAGCTCAATGCGCCGTTTTGAATACTTCCGATCATATCCCGAACCAGAACCGGAAAGCGGCTGACGATACCGGCAAAGATGATGAGGGAAATTCCGTTTCCAACACCCTTATCGGTAATCTTTTCACCCAGCCACATCAAGAATGCGGTACCGGCTGTCAAAGACAGAATCACGGTAAAATAGGTCATTAATCCAGGGTTTTTCACTGCGCTCTTCAAACCGAAATACATTCCGGTAGACTGAATGAAGGCCAGCAAAATGGTCAGCGCTCTGGTATATTGCCCGATCTTTTTTCTACCCTCTTCGCCCTGACGGGAAAGCCGTTCCAATGCAGGAACCGCAACCGTCAGCAGCTGCATGATAATAGAAGAGTTGATATACGGGGTAATGCTCATTGCAAAAATAGTTGCCTGAGACAATGCACCACCGGAGATCATGTCCATCAGGCCCAGCATATCCAGGTTGCTAACCGCATTACTCAATGCGGTAGCGTCCAAACCAGGAACCGGAACATAAGATCCGAAACGGAAAACCACCATCAGCATGATGGTATATAAAATCTTTTTCCGTAAATCAGGAATTTTAAAAGCGTTGATGATTGATTTAAACACCTCAGATCACCTCGTACTTTCCGCCGACTGCCGTAATTTTCTTCGCTGCGGATTCGGAAAAACGAACTGCCTTCACAGTCAGTTTCTTGGTCAGTTCTCCTCTGCCCAGCACAACCACGCCGTCGCAGATTTTAGAAATCACACCGCTTTCCTTCAGCAGTTCAGCGGTCACCTCAGTGCCGTTTTCGAATTTCTCTAACTGAGATACATTGATCGAAACATATTTCTTTGCAAAAATATTGACAAAACCGCGTTTCGGCAATCTACGGTATAAGGGCATCTGACCGCCTTCAAATCCGGGTCTTACGCCACCGCCGGAACGAGCCTTTTGTCCCTTGTGACCACGGCCGGCGGTTTTACCGTTACCCGTTGCGTGACCGCGGCCTTTTCTCTTAGGATCCTTCACAGAACCAGGAGCCGGAGACAATTCACAAAGTTTCATTTGCACACACCTCCTTCGTTATTTTACCTCTTGCACGTCTACCAGATGAGACACCTTTTTCACCATGCCGCGGATGGCAGGGCCGTCCTCAAACACTTTGGTATCTCTGATTTTCTTCAAACCGAGGGCTGCCACGGTCGCAATCTGGTCATCTTTTCTTCCGATGGTGCTCTTGATTAAAGTAACACTGATCTTAGCCATGCTGCAACCTCCTTAACCTAAAATTTCTTCGGCAGTTTTGCCTCTCAGCTTTGCTACCTCTTCTGCACTCTTCATATCAGCCAGAGCCTGGATGGTAGCGCAAACAACATTTTTCGGATTGTTGGACCGTAAGGATTTCGCTCTGATATCCTTAATACCAGCCAACTCCATAACGGCACGGGCAGCGCCGCCGGCGATAACGCCGGTACCTTCGCTGGCGGGTTTCACCAAAACCCGGCCTGCGCCGTATTCGCCGATCATTTCATGAGGAACGGTGGTTCCCAGGGTATTCACCGTAATCATATTTTTCTTAGCATCTTCAATTCCTTTGCGGATTGCTTCGGGAATTTCAGCAGCTTTTCCCATACCGCAGCCCACGTGGCCGTTTTCGTCGCCTACAACAACCAATGCGGAGAAACGGAAGGTTCTGCCGCCCTTAACAACCTTTGCGACACGGTTTATCGAAACTACTTTTTCTTTGATATCTAACGTACTTGCATCAATTCGTTCCGTCGTCATAATGTTCCTCCTTTACTAAAACTTTAATCCGCCCTCGCGAGCACCCTCGGCCAATTCCAGAACTCTGCCGTGATACAGGTATCCGCCGCGGTCAAATACAACCTCTTCAATCCCCTTCTCTTTGGCTCTGGCAGCCACCAGCTTGCCAAGCTCACGGGCCGCACTCTTGTTGCCGCCGTAGGTATCCGCAAAATCCTTATCCAATGTGGAAGCGCTTGCTAAGGTAACGCCGTTCACATCGTCAATGACCTGCGCATACATATGCTTTAAGCTTCTGAATACATTCAAACGGGGACGTTCAGGAGTACCGGAAACATTTTTACGAACTCTTTCGTGTCTTTTTAATCTGTTTTTATTCGATGCCGGTTTCTTAATCACTCTGCGTCACTCCTTTCCCTTATTTCTTACCGCCTGTTTTACCTTCTTTGCGTCTGATATGTTCATCCGCATACTTGATTCCTTTGCCCTTATAGGGTTCGGGAGGTCTCTTTTCACGGATTTCAGCCGCAATCTGTCCAACCACCTGTTTATCGATTCCGCGAACGATAATCTGGTTCGGACCGGGAACGTCAAACGTGATCATCGGGGGTTCTTCCATTTCTACGGGATGTGAGTAACCCAGGTTCATCACCAGCTTTTTCCCTTGCTTTTGTGCTCTGTAACCAACGCCGTTTACTTCCAGCTCCTTAGAGAAGCCTTCCGTTACGCCGACGACCATATTGTGCAGCAGGGTTCTTGTCAAACCGTGCATGGATCTATGGATTTTATCTTCGGAAGGACGCTCCACGATAACGGTGTTTCCTTCTTTTTTAATCAGCATATCCTTATGCAGTGCCTTTTCTAACGTACCCTTAGGGCCTTTAACGGTAACCAGGTTGCCTTCCCCTATTTTCACATCAACTCCGGCAGGTACTTCGATCGGCATTCTACCAATACGAGACATGTGTTACACCTCCTAAATCAACATAAAAATAGTGTTACCAGATAAACGCCAGCACTTCGCCGCCGATTTTCTGTGCTCTTGCCTGCTTGTCGGTCATGATTCCCTTTGATGTGGAAATCACTGCAACACCTAAGCCGTTCAGCACCCGGGGCAGCTTTTCACAGCTGGCATATACTCTCAAACCGGGCTTGGAAATTCTCTTCAAGCCGGAAATTACTTTAGATTTGTTTTCACCATACTTCAAGGTTACTTTGATAACGCCTTGCTTATCGTCCTCAATCACCTGATAGTTTTTAATATATCCTTCTTCTAACAGAATCTGCGCAATGGCTTTTTTCATATTAGAAGCAGGAACATCAACGCTTTCATGCTTCGCAGAATTGGCATTTCTGATGCGCGTCAGCATATCAGCAATAGGATCGGTAATTTGCATGAATCTTTCCTCCTTCCAATCGTCTCCTCGATTTTACCAGCTTGCCTTTTTCAGGCCGGGAATCTGACCTTTATAAGCCAGCTCTCTAAAGCAGATACGGCATACGCCGAATTTTCTCAAATAGCCGTGGGGACGACCACAAATTTTACATCTGTTGTAAGCTCTCGTCTGATACTTGGGAGCTCTTTGCTGCTTAAGAATCATAGCTTTTTTTGCCATAACAGTTCCCCTCCTCTCAATTCTGATGGAACGGTGCGCCCATTTGCTTCAACAGCTCTCTTCCCTCTTCATCGGTTTGAGCTGTGGTTACAAAAATAATGTCCATTCCGCGCACTTTGTCCACCTTATCGTAATCAATTTCAGGGAAAATCAACTGTTCCTTCAAACCTAAGGAATAGTTGCCGCGTCCGTCAAAGGAATTGGGATTAATCCCTCTGAAGTCACGAACACGGGGCAAAGCTACATTAAACAATCTATCTACAAATTCATACATCTTTTCACCGCGCAGCGTTACCTTGCAGCCAATGTTCATGCCGGCTCTTACTTTAAATGCAGCAACCGACTTCTTCGCCTTTGTTACAGTAGGCTTTTGACCTGTAATCTGTGCAATGTCGCTCATCGCAGCGTCCAGCGCCTTTGCATTTTCTTTTGCTTCGCCAACGCCGACGTTTACAAC
>CAKSSZ010000038.1 GCA_934489915.1 uncultured Clostridia bacterium
CGTCAACTGTCTGTATGAAAAGGAGATAGCAACAATGATTTTTTGTTACTATGCTTTTATTGTACGCTCCAATTTTGTATAAAAAATGAATATATTGTGAACATTTTATTTTTTTTGCTGTTCTTTCCGGAATTTCCCCGGGGCTAATCCAAGCTGCTGTTTAAACCGGCGGTTGAAGTAGGACACATTTTCAAATCCGCATTCCAGTGCAATCTCGGTAATGCTTTTTTCAGTGCCGGTCAGCAAAACGCAGGCATGCTCCACCCGCAGCCGATTGATGTAATCAAATACGCCGGTTTGCATAATCTTTTTAAAGAAGGTAGAAAAATAGGTGCGGTTCATATGCACCAGCGACGCCAGCCGATCTAAGGAAAATTGCTCCTCGGTATAATGCAGCTCGATGTATTCCAAAACCGGGCGCAGCCGATTGTAGCTTTTTTGCGTATCCAGTTGGGCGGGGGTGCTTTCATATTGACTCAGGTTCCGGTAGACCAACCCCAAAAGCTGCATCAGCATTGCTTTGACCATCATTTGATAGCCTACCTGCTTTTCGGTCATTTCCTGCTCCATGGATTTCATCACCGCCCGCATTTGCTGCAGCACAGCCTCATCCGCCTCCAATTGGTTGGAGTAGGAAACGTGCTTGGGGTAAAAGGGCTGAATGTAGCGGTAGTCAAAATCGTTATTCTGATAGATCATAGAGGGCTGGAACATAATCACAATCATTTTTAATCCGTTGGTGGAAACTGCCTCATGCACCTCTAAATTATTAATGAAGTAAAAGGAGCCGGGTTTGAATTCCAGGCGTTTCTCATCCACCAGTAAAAAACCTTCCCCTTCCAGGCAGTAGTTAATTTCCAGGCAATCGTGAAAATGCAGCCCAATGGAGCGGTCGCTGCGGACGTTGGTTCGGTAAAATTCGAATTCAAAATTTTGGTCAAAGGGAACAAACATTTTTTTCACGGCGGACGGCTCCTTTCTGATCTGATTTTCATGCTTGCGTCGGCTTTCTATTTTTATTATACTATATTTTCAGTTTTTCCACAAGAGAAATTTGAAAAATCTCTTGCAACTCACGGGAATTGTGGTATAATAAATATAATTACAATAGCAAAGGTTACTTCTGACAGAAAGGAGCGAATGGTATGTTGTGTTCACGCTGTCATAAAAATATTGCAGTTGTTTTTTTATCCAAGGCAGACGGAGAAAAAATTGAGAACGAGGGGCTGTGCCTGTCCTGCGCCAAGGCGATGGGAATTAAACCGGTAGAACAGCTGCTGTCTCAAATGAACATTGATGAAGATGAAATGGAAAGCATGATGGAGGAAATGAACGGAATGTTTTCTGAAGAAAATCTGGCGGAGTTGGCCTCGGGGGGGAATCCCTTTGAAATGTTTGGTCAGCTGCTGTCCCGCCCCTCCGGAGAGAGCGGGGAGCCGTCCGGCGAACAGGAGGGGAAACGTACCACCAAAACCCAGACGGGGAAAAAGGGATTTAAAAAGAAACGCCTGCTGGATACCTACGGTGTTAATCTGACCCGTAAGGCTGCGGAGCATAAGGTGGATCGGGTGGTAAAGCGGGAAGAGGAAATTGCACGGGTGATCCGCATTCTCAATCGCCGTACCAAGAATAACCCTGTGCTGCTGGGTGACCCGGGGGTTGGGAAAAGCGCCATCGCAGAAGGTCTGGCGGTACGGATTGTGGAGAAAAAGGTGCCGGCAATGCTGCTGAACTTTGAAGTGTATTTATTGGATTTTACCGCCTTGGTGGCAGGCACGCAATTCCGGGGGCAGTTTGAATCCCGGCTCAAAAATGTGATTGAAGAAGCCAAGCATTTGGGAAATATTATTCTGGTCATTGATGAGCTGCATAATATTATGGGCGCCGGGGACGCAGAGGGCGCCATGAATGCCGCCAATATTTTAAAGCCCGCTCTGGCACGGGGAGAAATCCGAGTGCTGGGCGCAACCACCTTAGAGGAATATCGAAAGCACATTGAAAAGGACTCCGCCCTGGAACGCCGGTTTCAGCCGGTAATGGTCAATGAGCCGTCGCCAGAGGATACGGAGGAGATTTTGCGGGGCATCAAGCATTATTATGAGGAGTTCCACCGGGTAGTGATTACGGATGAAATTGTGCATACAGCAGTGGATTTTGCCGCCCGGTATTTGCCGGAGCGATTTTTCCCGGATAAGGCAATCGATTTGATTGACGAGGCAGGCTCTATGGTGAATTTGAAAAATTTAGCCCTGGTGGAGCTGACCAATTATAAGAATGAACTGAAAAAGGTTTCGGAAGAAAAGGAATCGGCTGTTTCTGCCGACTCGATTGAAGATTATCAGAAAGCGGCTGATTTGAAAATCAAAGAATGCCGCCTCCTTTCCAAAATTGAAGAGCTGGAAGCGCAAATGGAAAATGTGTATATTACACGGGAGGATCTGGCGGCAGTGATTGAGAGCCGTACCGGCATCCCGGTGAAGCAGCTGACCGCCGATCAATCCGAAAAGTTGTTACATTTGGAACAGGATTTGCACCGCCGAGTGGTCGGGCAAAACGAGGCGGTGGAAAGCGTAGCCAATGCCATCCGGCGGCACCGTGCCGGTCTGGTGCGGAAAAAGCGCCCCATTTCCTTTGTATTTGTGGGTCCCACCGGCGTGGGAAAGACGGAGCTGGTCAAGGCTCTGGCACAGCAGCTGTTTGATACGGAGGACGCTCTCATCCGTGTGGATATGTCTGAGTACATGGAAAAACACTCCGTTTCCAAAATGATCGGGTCGCCTCCCGGATATGTGGGCTATGACGACGCAGGTCAGCTGACCGAAAAGGTGCGCCGCCGCCCCTACAGCGTAATTTTGCTGGATGAAATTGAGAAGGCTCATGCAGATGTGCATAATATTTTGCTCCAGCTGCTGGATGACGGTAAAATTACAGATAGCCATGGCAAGACAGTGGATTTTCGCAATACGGTGATTATTATGACCTCCAATGCCGGCTCAAACGAGTCCGCCGGGATTTACGGGTTCGGCACCCAGCCGGACGGACGGGAGGAACGCCGCGCAGAAGAAGGGTTAAAGCGTGTGTTCCGGCCGGAATTTTTAAATCGAATTGATGAAATTATTACCTTCCACTCCTTAACAAAGGAAGAAATCCGTGAAATTGCGGCATTGCAGATTCGTGAGCTGGTGTGTCAGGCGGCTCAGTCGGGGCTGAGCCTGGATGTGGACTCCTCTGTTGCCGGATGGGTGGCGGAAAAGGGGTACAGTCATGCGTACGGAGCCAGACCCATTCGCCGGGTGATTCAGAAAGAGATTGAGGATCCTTTATCGATGATGCTGATCGGAACCCAATTGGCTGCGGGAGATACCCTGCAGGTTACCGCAGGAGAGCAAGGCTTACAATTTGATAAAAAAGAGGTGTGAATAGAAATGAACAGAGTAGCAATCAATGAGGCAGAGGCGATTTTTGAACCCTTTTGGGATGGGGGAGAGAGCTATCCGTGTCCGCAAAAGTACGGAGTGCTGCAGGAATATCAAAAAAGGATCCATCCCGATGCGGTGGCAAAAGCTGAGCAGACCTGGTGCTCCGCTGCGGTGCAGATTGAAAAAGGCGCAGGAGCGGAAGTTCCTTCCTGTGTGCTGAGCCGGGATTGTATGCTGAATATTGAAGGCTATGATCGCCTGATGGCAAATGTGAGTGCGAGCCGGGAGACCCGGGTCACGGTACGGTGTACGGTGGATGGGACGGAGCGGCTGATCCTGGACTTTCACGGAGTGGATCAGAATCACGAAGTGGAAGGGGAGCTGCACGGCCGCTGCATGACCCATATTGAAATTGCGGTTTATGCAGAGTGGGAAGGGTGTGCGGAGCTGTTTTGGCTGGGACTTGCCAATGCGAAAAAACGGGAAGAAATGTTGAAAAAACCTTCGGGATTTCAATCGGACTGGTCGGGATGTTTTGCGGAAGGCGAGCCGGATTTTTCCCCTCGGATCGGCTTGTTTTTTTCGGCGGAGGAATTGGAAACGCTGCGGGAGCAGGTCAAGCGCCCGCCTTATGATACAAAATATGCGGCGCTGCGGGAACAGCTTGCGCAATACCGCAGCTTGAACCCGGAGCAATTGATCGGGGATTACTTAGGTCATCCTGACCCCCGGTGGGAAAGAGATCGGGATCGGTGGCCGTTTAGCAGCGGTAATTTGATGACCGACCTTGCGCTGGTGGGTGCGATTGATCAGGATGAGGAGCTGCTGCGGCTGGCGTGCCGGCTGGCGCTTTCTGTTTCCTGCTCCCGCTATTGGAGCGAGGGCTTTATGGGCGCCCTCCCGGGGACTACCTGGCACCATCGTTCTTTTTCTGAGGATATCCTGCTTACAGGGTGTGCTGCGGTTCTGGATTTTGCAGGGAATTTTTTAAGCTGGCACGGCAGGAACCTCATCCATAATGCAATGATATTGAAAGGTCTTTCCCGGATGGACGCTGACTTTTTCACCATGGAATATATTCATGGTATGAATCAGGGCATCGTGTTCAGTCGGGGGCGGATCAATGCGCTGATTGCGCTTGCCTATGATTATCCCCGTTTCCATACCAGAATTCTGGAAGCAAAACAGGTGCTGGAGGCGGCATTGGGGCGGTATTTAATGGAGGACGGCGGCTGCCCGGAGGGCCCCGGATATTGGAATTATGCGGTTTCGGAAAGCTTTGCCACTTATGCGGTGCTGGCGAAATATCACCAAAAATCACTGGAAGAAACACTGCCGGAAGTGCTGAAAAAAGCCGGGAATTACGCACTCTCCATGCTTTCCGCCTGCGGGGCGGGTGACACTATTTTACCGGTGAGCGACACCCAGAATAACTTTCATGTTTCCCCTTGCATTGCTGCGGTCTATGCAAAAGTGGGTGAGAACCGGGAGGTATGGCGGCGCATCTACCAAAACTACATTGCCGAAGGGCTGTCTGATCAGGCATCTCTCATGTATTTTCTGCTTTGTCCGCCGGATGAAGCAAAGGAGAATCATCCCCGTCCCGGTTTTTGGAATTCGACTGTAAGCGGTCATGTGGGGAACGTGCAGGAAACGGAGGATGTGGGAATTGTGAATTTCCATGCCATGTGCGGACCGAAGGTGTTTTCTCACAGTCATGGGGACAACGGTTCCTTCCTGTTGGAGGCGGCGGGGGAACCGCTGCTGATTGATCCGGGCGTTGTGGATTATTCCTCTCCCTTGGGGCATCGGCTGCGTCTTGCCAGGTGCCATAATGTTTTGCTGCCGGTCAACCCGGACGGAATTGCCTATGAGCAGGATCCTAACGGTAGGGCAAAAACCTCCTTTTCTGCCTTTGAGGACGGAATCTGGCGTTATACGGCTGAATTGTCCTCCGGTTGGGAAAAGGGCTTATTTACAAAGAATTTTCGGCGGATTTTCTCACCGGATCCTCATCTGTATCTGGTGATGGACGAGGTTGCTTATCAGACCCCTCACGCTTCTGCATTTTTGGCGCACAGCTACGGTCAAATCAGTCTTGCGCAAGGCGGACTGTTGGTGCAGGGCAGCCGGGCGCAGGTGTTTTTGTTACCCTTAGGCTGGACGCCGGCAGAAGCGGACTGGGAGGAATACGGCAAGGTGAAGGACCGGCAGTTACGCCATGCCCGGCTGCAAACAGAGGTTGCCCCCGGGTGCCGCATGATTACGGTGGCGGCGGTCACGCCCTATGGCGGTCAGGCACCGGTCATTCACGGAGATACCCTTTCCTTCCGGGGCATGGAACTGACAGCGAGAGCCGGGGAAAACGGAGCGGAAATCGTCTGGAACGGTCGGCGTTTCACTGCTGAAGGAGAACAGTGGAATTAACGCTTGAAAAAACGGCACAGCCATCCAATGGATTGCTGTGCCGTTTTTGCGATTCTTTGTCAATTGTGAGGACGGGGACGAAAAGAAATAAATTTTTGACTATACCGAATACTTGCTCTCTTGACTTATTTGGATTTTTCCTTATATTCCGTACCCCACGCAACCATAGCGTCAAGCACGGGTTTTAAGCTGTAACCCGTCTCGGTTAGTGTGTATTCAACCCTCGGCGGAACCTCTGCGTAAACCTTTCTTGTCAAAAGTCCCGCATCTTCCATAGAACGAAGATTTGCGGTGAGCACCTTTTGAGAAATGTTTCCGACCGATTTCTTTCATTCTCCGAATCGTTTGGTGCCTTCCAAAAGATCGCGGATCATCAGTACCTTCCACCGGTCGGAGATCAGCATAAGCGTTGTTTCAACCGGGCAAGCCGGCAAGTCCTTAGTCATATATGTGTACCTCCTTTTGCTCAAAGTGTAATTTAGAAACTAATAAACCGTTTGCTCTGTATATTCTATATTATACTCAGTATATTGGATTTGGTCAAGACAGTTTCCTTCCGGTAACTATACCACAAATATGTGCGTACTTTACAAAATCGCCCGATGATTTTATAATAAACAATATGAGGAGGTCTCCAAAGCGGCAACTGCTTTGAAGTATGCCGCTTTGGAGCTATCAGGAAAAGAGGTTAGGACTATGACGCAAAACGAAAGACTGATATATTTAACCAAATATCTGTTAAACGAATCCGAAAGATACCGGGATGTTAATATTCCGAGTGATATAACGGAGCGGAAAAATCTGTTTCGCTCTCTTATGAATATTCGCACACCGAAAGCTGTTTCTGACGAATTTATCAAAATTCAAGACGAATATTTGAGGTATGAACTTGCGGCAAAAGGCATAACCGATGCCGATACGCTGCCGTTTGCAGAAAATAAAATCAGCCTGTGGCAAGGCGATATTACAACGCTGAAATGCGGAGCGATCGTTAATGCCGCAAATTCGGCAATGCTCGGCTGTTTTGTGCCGTGCCATAAATGTATCGACAATGCGATACACACTTTTTCCGGCATTGAGCTTCGGCTTGAATGTGCAAAAATTATGGAAAAGCAGGGTTTTGCGGAGCAAACCGGCAAAGCGAAGATCACAAAGGCATACAATTTGCCCTGCAATTATATTTTGCACACGGTAGGTCCGATTATAAACGGTCGGCTGACGGAAAAACATTGCGCTCTGCTTGCATCGTGTTATCATTCGTGTTTGGATTTGGCAGAACCGAATGGAATAAAGTCAATCGCTTTTCCGTGCATATCTACCGGTGAATTTCATTTCCCGAATGAAAAAGCGGCGGAAATTGCGATAGATACCGTGCGTGAAAAACTAAAAACTTCAACTGTTGAAAGGGTGATTTTCAATGTTTTCAAGGACGAGGACAAACGAATCTACGAAAAGCTGCTCGGATAAAATAACACAGCTTTCCGAAAAAATACGCTCTGCCGACGCTGTTGTCATCGGTGCCGGCGCAGGTCTTTCGACCTCTGCCGGGTTTGTCTATTCGGGCGAAAGGTTTGACAAATACTTTGCCGATTTCAAAGAAAAATACGGATTTTCCAATATGTATTACGGCGGTTTTTATCCGTACAAGACGCTCGAAGAATATTGGGCATATTGGTCGAGATATATTGATATCAATCGATATACAGACGCACCGAAACCGGTCTATACAGACTTACTCCGTCTGGTGAAAGACAAAGACTATTTTGTAATTACCACAAATGTAGATCACCAATTTCAAAAAGCTGGGTTTGATAAAAAACGGCTTTTTTACACACAGGGCGATTACGGCTTGTTTCAATGTTCAAAACCGTGCTGCAATAAAACATACGATAATAAAAGCCTTGTAAAAGAAATGGTAAAGTGGCAAAAGGATATGAAGATACCGACAGAGCTTATTCCAAAATGTCCTGTCTGCGGCGTGCCTATGACAATGAATCTGCGTGCAGACGATACTTTTGTTCAGGACGAAGGCTGGTATGCAGCGAGCGAACGTTATTCCGATTTTTTAAGACGGCACAAAAATCTGAATGTGCTGTATTTGGAACTCGGCGGTACAGGCAGCCTTTATGTGAATAAAGAACACACGCTCACCGTTGCGGACGGCAAGGACTTCCCCGATTCATTTAAGCCGCTTGCGGCAGTACATCAGACAGCACTCGATTATTTGAGAGGTGTTAAAGATGTTAATTGGACTTATTTAAGCCCTGCGGCAGACTTCCGGGCAGATGGTGAAAAAACCGGAAAATATATTCTTGCCGGCGAAGATTTCACATTGAATGCAAAAGGTGAAAGCGTTATCAGCTATGCCGACTATGCAATTGCAATGGTTGATGAAATTGAAAAAGGAAATCATATTGGACAGCGAATCAGTGTTGTAAAAGAGTGATTACAGCATAAGATTTGTCTAAAAGGCAACCTGCACGGGTTGTCTTTTATATGCCTGAAAATTTTGAAGGAGCATTCCTGTTAAGTAAGAAAAACGAGGTTTGACAAAAAAGAATACCTTCCAATATAATCAGTGTAGTTGGTGACAACAACAAAACACAAAAAATACTGGAGGTATTCTAAAATGAATTTTACACAAAATGAGAAGATTAGTCAAGTCACAAACGAAACTTTAGTGGTAGGAATTGATATTTCGAGTGAAACCCACTATGTAAGAGTCTTTGATTGGCGAGGAATGGAATTAACCAAAACATTTAAGTTTGAAAGCACAAGCTATGGTTTTAAGCAAATGATGGAATGGTTAGAAGAAACCTGTAAGTCCAACAACAAAACAAAAGTTATCATAGGTGCAGAACCCACAGGTCACTATTGGTTCACTCTTGCAGAATATTTAAAAGAAAACAACATAAAGTTTGTATTTGTCAATCCGATGCATGTTAAGCGTACAAAGGAGCTTGATGACAATCATCCAAGTAAAAATGACAGGAAAGATCCAAAGGTATTCTTGACGGAGCAAAGGTAACATTTGGCGATAATGTGTTTGTTGCTCCCGACTGCGGTTTCCATACGGCAGGCCACCCGATTGACTTTGAGCGTCGGAATCAGGGATTGGAATATGCTTATCCGATTACTGTCGGAGATAATGTGTGGATTGGCGCCGGTGTTCAGGTAATGCCCGGCGTTACGATTGGCAGCAATGTTGTGATTGGCGGCGGCAGCGTTGTGATTAAGGATCTTCAGAGCAATTCGATAGCGGTTGGAAATCCCTGCAAGGTCATTCGGGCTATTACGGAAGAAGATAAAAAGACTTGTTGGGACAGATGGTTTGACAAAGGAGAAGGGCTTTAAGCTTTGACAAGACATTAAGCAGTCTTTCGCGGAACATACTCGTAACACAGGATATTCTGAATACTGCAAAAAGGAATAATAAAAAAATAATCAGTATGGACTGTGAGCTGTAAAAGCTATCTGCGTACCTGTTTAAGGCAATAAAAAACCGAGTGTCATACAAAACTTTTCAAGTCCCTGTTACAAAAAAACCAAGCCACCCCTAACGGGACGTCTTGGTTTTTGGTGCAGAAGACGGGACGCAGCCGCAAAGAATGCGTCTGCCGTGCTGCGCACCCAAAAGCGAAAAAACCTGCTGCTGGCAGCTTTTTTAAACGCTTTTTGCCTTCTTAGGGTTCAAGTCCCTATAACAAAAAGCCAAGCCACCCCCTAACGGGATGCCTTGGCTTTTGGTGCAGAAGACGGGACTTGAACCCGTACGACCTTGCGGTCACTACCCCCTCAAAGTAGCGTGTCTGCCAGTTCCACCACTCCTGCGTACATGAATTAGTATATCAGAATATGGGGAATTTGTCAAGCACTTTTTCAAAAAAACCGCAGGAAGAGGAGAATTCGACCGGCTTGGGAAATATGCACAAAAAATGATTTGGTTTTTTGGACTGCAATTGAATGAATATTGGTTGATTTTTGAACAATGTTTTGATATAATTAATACGATATCAATTTCGAAAGGAGATCGGATGTCTATGAGTAAGAAAAATGTATGGGCTGTGTTGCTGATTGCGGTAATGCTTTTGGCAATGATGGCTCCGGTTTCTCTGGCGGATGAGCAGACGTATGCTTATGATACGC
>CAKSSZ010000039.1 GCA_934489915.1 uncultured Clostridia bacterium
ACTTTGCACAGCGTCAACCACTAAAATGGCGCCTTCACAGGCAGCCAGGGAGCGGGAAACTTCATAATGAAAATCAACGTGTCCCGGCGTGTCAATCAAATTTAAAATATATTCTTCTCCGTCCGAAGCCTGATAAACCAGCCTTACGGCCCGTGCTTTAATGGTGATTCCTCGTTCCCGTTCCAGCTCCATATTATCCAGCAGCTGCTGTTCCATATCCCGCTTGCTGACATCGCCCGTTAGCTCCAGGAGCCGGTCGGCCAGGGTCGATTTCCCGTGGTCAACATGGGCGATGATACAGAAATTTCTGATGTACTTCTGATCCAATTTCCAATTCCACCTTTCCTGCAAAAAACTGCTTTTGGAGAAGAAACCGATTTTTGCAATGGATTTCTTCTATTATATATAGTTTCTTTTTTCTCGCATCATTATAAGTAGGGCGTGTATAAAATATTATACCATAGGTTGATTCCTTCTGACAAGGGGTTTGGTTTTTTTTGTTCATAATTTTTTCACTGCGGACATACAATGTAAGCAGATATGGTGAAGGAGGCTACGAACATGATGTTTGAAGCGAAGGGTCGGGAAATTACATTGAATCAAATCCGGGCAAGGGAAGTGGCGGCGGAAACGGTGGAGGGGGATGTGATCGTTCCGGATGTCCAGGGTGATATCGGAAAGGTGCTTCAGGTGAAAGCCTCCTGCGCTGTGGAATCTAAGGAGGTGAATGGCGAGCGGATCACTCTGTCCGGAACGGTACACGCTTTTGTGTTGTACCTGCCATTGGGCGGCGGTGGAATGGAAAGTATGCATATGACATTGCCCTTTGAGCATTTCATTCGGGTTGACGGGGGGCAGCTGTTTGTGGACGCTGATGCGGAGGTTACGGAAATTTCCTACTATTTATATCATTCCCGAAAAATGAATGTAAAGGCAACAGTGACCATTCGTTATCAGATCAGCGCTGACGAATGTTATCAGGTGGTGACAGGCGCTGAGGCGGATTGCCCGGCAGAATTGAAATACTTAACCGTTCCCTGCATTGCGGAGCATATCCAGTCGGATCAAGTATTGGCCATCCGGGAACAGTTGGAACTGACGGGTTCTTTGCCGGATATTTCCCGTATTCTTTTTTGGGAAGGAAAGCTGCGGGAACCGGAAGTCCAGTTAATGACCAACAAAGCAATGATAAAAGGAGAGCTGGTATTGAGTTTCTTCTATTATAGTATAGATGAAACCGCGGAGCAGGCAGAGCAGGTGATTCCCTTTACTGAAGTGGTGGATGCGGTGGGGGTGTATGACGGCATGGAGTCGGATTGCTCCTTGCGTTTGGCAGATCTGCAGCTGAGAGCGGAGGAGGATGGAGACGGAGATATCCGAACGGTCGCATTCAGCGGAAAGATTCTGGTGCATATCCAAGCTGCGGAAGTAGAGCAGACGGAGGTGGTGGAGGATTTATTTTGTACCGATTTTCCGGTACGCTGCCAATCGGGCAAACTGCGTTATTCCGGTCAAGCTGCATCTGTCCGCCGAGAAGCGGTGCTGCGTGACAGCGTTCGCTGTGAAGGACAGCCGCCGATTGGGCGTGTATTATCCATGGAAGGAGTTGCGTCCGTTTCCAATACCATGCAGCAGGATGGAAATACTACGGCGGAGGGGAGCTGGAAGGGTACATTACTCTATATCAGCCCGGAGGGAGAATATTGTTCTTTGGCAAAAGAAATACCGTTTTCTCTGGCGTTGGAGGGGAGCTATCAGCGTGGCGATTTGGAATCAAAAGCAGGCAGCTTTTCCTATCATTTAATCTCAGCAGAGGAAGTGGAACTGCGCGGTTCTATTTATATAGAAGGAACCGGTACACAAACCACAGAAATTGCTTGCGTTTCGGATGCAGCAGGGGAGGATTGCGCAAACGGGGACTGTCCCCGTCCGTCTCTTGTTATTTATTTTATTCAGCCGGAGGACACTTTGTGGAATGTTGCCAAACGTTATGGGGTGACGCAAAACAGTATTATTACTGCAAATCAGATTGGAGAGGGTGCATTAAAGCCGGGACAAAAATTGTTGATTCCCAGATAAAAAACCCGGGCGGCGGTTTTTTAACCGCCGCCCGGGTTTTTAAAAGCGGGTTATCTTTGATGTAAGGGTACATAAGGCTGAGGTTCTGCAACAGACTTATATGCCGGTCGAATGATTTTGTTGGTATTAATCAGCTCCTCCATACGGTGGGCGCTCCAGCCTGCAATTCGGGAAATGGCAAATAAGGGGGTATAAAGCTCCTCCGGTAAATCCAGCATGGAATAGACAAAGCCACTGTAAAAATCAACATTGGCGCTGACACCCTTATAAATTTTGCGGCGCTCCCGAATCACCTGCGGCGCCAGACGCTCTACATTGGAATATAGCTGAAATTCTTTGTTTTTTCCTTTTTCCTGGGAAAGCTTTTCCACAAAGCCCTTGAAGATTTCCGCTCTCGGGTCTGACAGGGAATAGACGGCATGACCCATCCCGTAAATCAATCCTGCATGATCAAAGGCTTCTTTTTGCAGAAGTTGATCCAGGTAACGCTTAATCTCCTCCTCGTCGTTCCAATCACGCACCTGTTTTTTCATATCATTAAACATCTGGGTTACTTTTATATTTGCACCGCCGTGCTTCGGCCCTTTGAGAGAGCAAAGAGAAGCCGAAGTGGAAGAATAAGTATCCGTGCCGGAGGAGGTTACAACGTGCGTGGTAAAGGTGGAGTTGTTGCCGCCGCCGTGCTCGGCATGGAGCACCAGAGCCAAATCTAAAATTTTTGCTTCCAACGGCGTGTATTTTTTATCCGGCCGCAGCAGCCGTAAAATATTTTCAGCGGTAGATAATTTCGGGTCGGGGTGATGAATATATAATCCCTTTCCTTTAATATAATGCCGATAGGCCTGATAAGCGTAAACTGATAACAGCGGAAAATTGGCGATCAGCTGAATGCATTGCCGCAGCACATTCGGAAGGCTGGTATCATTGGCATTTTTATCATAAGAATACAGAGTCAGAACGCTCCTTGCCAAAGAATTCATAATATCCTGATTGGGTGCCTTCATAATAACATCACGGACAAAGTTCCGCGGAAGGGTTCGGTAGGAAACCAAAAGCTTGCAAAAGTCTTGCAGCTCAGTCTCAGAGGGAAGCGCACCGAACAGAAGCAGATACACGGTTTCTTCAAATCCCAGTCGGTCATCCGTAATAAATCCGTTTACCAAATCGTTAATATTCCAGCCTCTGTAATAAAGCTCCCCTTCGCAGGGAACGCTGACGCCATCTACCAATTTAGAGGATGTGATGGTGGAAATTTCGGTCAGCCCTGTGACAACGCCTTTTCCGTCCAGGTCGCGCAGCCCGCGTTTTACTTGATGCACTTGGTACAAATTTGGGTCAATGTTGCTGTTTTCCCGGCAAAGTTCTGCAAGAGAATAAATTTCCGGTGTAATGGCAGAATAATTTCTCATAGAGTTGCCCTTCCTTTCTTTTTTAATCTCGTCCCCCAACATATAGTATATCATATTTTTTCAAATTCGTCAAGAGATTCCGCAGGGAAGAAAAAAATTTATAAAATCGCAAAAAAATGCTTGCAATTTGGAAAGGAATGTGGTATAATAAATAATGTTCTGTTGTGGCCCTATCGTATAATGGTTAGTACGCCGCCCTCTCACGGCGGTAATAGGGGTTCGAATCCCCTTAGGGTCACCATTTTTATTTTTATTTTTTATGGTCAGGTGGTGTTAAGGGATGCCACAATCTAAAGAGAATGTTCATGCAGGTCATAGAAATCGATTGCGGCAGCGTTTTATGGATGAGGGCTTAGAGTCCTTTCGGCCGCATGAAGTTCTGGAGCTGCTTTTATTTTACACAATTCCAAGAAAAGATACCAATGTTTTGGCTCATCGGTTGTTGGATCATTTCCACAATTCCTTCCCGGCTGTATTGGAAGCGTCGGCGGCAGAGTTGATGGAGGTTGATGGGGTCAGCGGGGCATCTGCCTGCTTTATAAAGCTTTTGTTTGCATGCCAACGGTATTATTACCTGGAACGCACCCGCAGTATTACCCAGTTAAACACCTTAAACAAAAAGTTTGAATATGTCAAAGGCCTTTTTCGTAACTGTTCGATGGAACGGGTTTATTGTATTTGTCTGTCTCCTGCCAAAAAGATTATCCGAACCGTTTTGTTGGGGGAAGGGAGTCGAGACGCTGTTTCCGGTACAGCGGCAAAGGCGGTCAGCCTGGTTGCGGCAACCGGTGCAAGCTCCGTGCTGCTGGCGCATAATCACCCGGACGGAATTCCGGTGTTTTCGACTGATGATTACGAATATACCATTTATTTAAAAAAGGCGTTGGACGCGATTGATGTTTCATTGGAAGATCATATCTTGGTGGCAGATGATGAATGCTGCAGCCTGATGGCAATGGGGAACGGGGAGCAGCTTTTGAAAATTTATGAAATGAATAAAATGTAGATAGTTGCCGGTTTCATGTGGCGGAATGGAGATTATTATGAAAAAACAAATGATACTATTGCTTGTAGTTCTCTTTTTATTCGCTGTGCTGCCGGTGGTAAACGGTGCAGAGGAACCTCAGATCAGCGTGTTTTTGAATGCACAGCGAGTGACCTTTCCCGATCAGGGGCCGGTGTTGGTATCGGATCGCACTTTGGTTCCGCTGCGTGCCATTTTTGAAGCCTACGGCTGTATGGTAGAATGGAGCAACGGCGCTGCTTATGCTGCTTGCGCTATGCCGGGACGGGTGCGTGTGCTGCAGCTGACGGAGGGGAAGAGTTCAATTGTCGTGCGTGACTTTACCAATACGGATGGAAAAACAAAAATGACGCAATCAGAAATTGCGTTGGATGTCCCCGTGCAGAATATTCAGGATCGGATCATGGTTCCGCTGCGTGCAATCAGTGAGGCGCTGGACGCCGAGGTGATTTGGAACGGGATTACCTCTTCGGTTAATATTTTTTATGAAAAAGAAAAGATTTACAGTACAGAGCAGCAGAATGCCTATATTACACAGAATTATGTAAAGGCGCAGCATATTTTGTTGGAGAATTCTGCTGACGGCAAGGGAAAAGGTGAGATTATTATCCGCCAGATTAAGTCCGGAACAAATTTTGAAGCGTTAATGTATGAGCATAACCTGGACGGCGGGGTGGTAGAGCATCCGGACGGGTATGTATTTACTCATGGCGATATTGATCCGGATTTTGAGGCAGCCGCATTTTCTCTTGCGATTGGAGAGGTGACGGAAAAACCGGTGAAAACATCGCTTGGATATCATGTGATTCGTCGGGTGGCGCTTACCTCTGATGACTATGAGGCGGTTCGCTTTGAAGCAATGCAGGCGTTGGCGCTGCAGCAGTAAAGGAAGAGTAGCATGATTGTAGTAGGAGTCAACGGATTCGAGAAATCCTTTGGAGCAGATGAATTATTTTCTGATGTTTCTTTTTCTGTAGAGTCGGGGGACAAGATTGGTTTGGTTGGCCCCAACGGATGTGGAAAATCTACTTTATTTCGTTTGTTGGTAGGGGAAGAACCGGCCGACGGAGGACAGGTGCATCTGGGCAAAGATGTGAAAATAGCGTATATGCAGCAATCAGGGGAATTTTCTGGCTCGGTTTATGAAGAATGTTTGTCCTGCTTTTCGGATTTGTTAAAGCTGGAGGAGGAAATAGACGCCGTCAATCGGGAGCTGGAGGTTTGCCATAATGACGCTTTGCTGGAACGGCAGCATAGCTTGCAGGAACGGTATTTTCGCGAGGGCGGAGCAGAATTCCGGAGCCGGATCCGAGGGGTCTTGACAGGCTTAGGGTTTTAAGAAAAAGAAATGACGGCAGAGGTGTTGAGCGGTGGGCAAAAAACCCGTCTGATGCTTGCGAAAATTCTGTTAAGTCGAGCGGATTTGTTGTTACTGGACGAGCCGACCAATCACCTGGATTTGGCTTCTGTCGAGTGGTTGGAGCGTTTTTTGCGTGAATTTCAAGGGGCGGTCATTGTGATTTCGCATGACCGCTATTTTTTAGACCAAGTGACAGAGCGCACCTTTGCGCTTTCTCATCGCAGGTTGTCCTGTTATCCCGGGTGCTATTCGATTTATCAGCATTTGAAGGAAGAGGAACAAAAGGCGATTACCCGGAATTATGAAAATACACAAAAAGAAATTAAACGGATTGAAGCCATGATTGCCCAGCAGAGACAGTGGAACCGGGAGCGAAATATCCGTACCGCAGAGCATAAGCAAAAATCCATTGACCGGCTGCGGGCAGGATTGGAAATCCCGGAGGAAAAGCAGCGTTCCATACGGCTGAGCTTTCCGGTGCAAAAATTAGGACCTCAGGAGTTTTTAACCGTGCGGGGCGCCGGCAAGGAATTTGACGGACAGTGGATTTTTCAAAATGTGCAAATGGATATCCGTCAGAAAAACCGAGTATTTTTGCTGGGGCGCAATGGCTGCGGGAAAACAACGCTGATGAAGATGATCTTAGGGCAGTGCACAGGCGTGGGCGAGTTTCGCTTGGGACCGGGTGTGAATGTGGGATATTATGACCAAATGCAGTCTGATTTACCCCATGGGCAGAGCGTGTTAGAAACTCTTTGGGAGGCGTATCCGCACAAAACCAAAACGGAGCTGTGTAATGCGTTGGCAGCATTTCTCTTTTTCGGGGATGAGGTGGATAAGCAAACAGATGTATTGAGCGGTGGGGAGAAGGCACGGGTATTGCTTTGCCGCTTGATGCTGTCCGGGGCAAATTTTTTATTGCTGGACGAACCGACCAACCATTTGGATATTGCATCCCGTGAGGCCTTGGAGCAAGCGCTGGAATGCTATGAGGGAACGCTGCTGATGATTTCTCACGACCGTTATTTTATCAATCGGCTGGCAACAAAAATTTATGAGTTGACGCCTGACGGCGCCGCCTGCTTTGACGGTGATTATGACTATTATTTGGCCAAGAGACAGGAGAATCCTTCTGTTACAGCGGAAACGGCGCAAAAGGGACTGGATTATAAAGCGGAGAAGGAAAGAAAATCTGCATGGAACAGAGCGGCGGGGCGGTTACACCGCTGCGAGGCGGAGATTGAGGCATTGGAGCAGCAGTACCGGGAAAATCAGGAACAGCTTGTGGCTGCGGAGGCGGATTACGAACAGAGTATGTCGCTTTTTGCAAAAGGCGAGGAGCTGCAGCGACAGCTGGAAGAAAAAATGGAAGAATGGGAACGTTTTTCACAGGCGTTGGAAGAGTTGAAATGAACAAGAGGGTACAGCAAAAACTTAATCGTTTTGCTGTACCCTCTTTTGGGTCTTTAGGAAAACGGTGCAGAATACAATGATGAGTTGTGATACCGTAATGTTGGTATTTTTGCTTGATACGGTCTGTGCACTTTGCTACAGTCCTCTTTTTCTGATTAAAACAGGCCCTTCATATCCAAACCGCTGGTAAAGCGGCTCATCTTGGAAGCTGCGTCTGCTTCTGCTTTTGTCATTGCTTCGTTGACTGCGGCAATGATCAGATCACAAAGCATTTCCACATCGTCCGGATCTACGGCGTCAGGGGAAATATGAATTTCAGAAAGTCGTTTTTCGCCGGAAACAACTGCCTTTACGGCACCGCCGCCGGCGGTTGCCTCATAGCTTTGTTCCTGGAGCTGCGTTTGTGTTTCTTCCATTTCCTTTTGCATTTTCTGAATTTGCTTCATCATGTTGTTCATGTTCCCGCCGCCCATGGGCATGCCGGGGAATCTACCTTTAGCCATATGTGACCTCTCCTTTATGATATGATATTAATTTTTTGTTCCAGTTGTTTTGCCAATTCTTCCAACCGATCCGATTTGTGCGGAGGAGCGGGCGGGGCGGTTTCATCTGCCACCGCATCTATCTCCGGTTCTCGGCCGAATTCTGTAAAATGTACCCGGATGGAACATCCGCAGATTTCCTTTACTGCTTTTTGTACCTGCTGTGTATTTTGCGGTGTGATCATCATCGGGAGCTGATCCAACAAATACAATGTGCCGTGTTTCACCCGGAATTCGCCGGATTTTAATGCCCCGCTTAACAAAGGGTTCCCGGCTTGTTCGATTTCCCGCAAAATTTCCGGCCAGCAGGCGATGATGCGTTCTGCCTTTTTTCCCTCAGAAATATCCTCAGCTTCGACCGGTTCATCGGGTTTTACTTCCGGTTCTTGTTTTACTTCCGGTTCTTGTTTTACTTCCGGTTCTTGTTTTGCTTTTGGTTCCGGCTTTGGTTCGTTGGGAGGAGCCAACGGTTTTTCCGGCTCCGGAATTTGTGCAGGAATCGGAGCGGGCTGCGGGGATGGAATCTTTGGCGCAGAAGGCGCCGTTTTTATGATTTCATTTGCGGTCGGACGGGGCGCAGGAGAGGGTGGGATACCACCTTCCTGCAGCATTGCTTCTAACCGTTCTACCCGTGCTGCCAAATTGGTTTTTTCCGCCTTTGGATGACTGATTTGAATCAACGTCATTTCCAATACAAGCCGTGGATTTTTTGCCCAGCGAGTTGCATCGTAGGCTTTTGAGAGTGTTTCCATCGCAGAAAGGCAGCGGGCAAGAGAGGTATGCTCAGCCTGCACCGAGAGTGCGGCAACCTCATCTCCTGCCAGATCTAACAGACGGGCAGGGGAGTCGCTGGATTTGCACAACAGCAAATTCCGAAAATATTCCAACAGGCCTTCCAGCAGCCGTACCGGGTCAAACCCACGCTCAATGGCTTGCTTTACTTGGAGAAAAACAGTTTCTACCTGGTATTCTAAAATAGCGTTCCCTAACGAAAGCATACGGGTGCTGTCCGGTCCGCCGGTCATGGCTCTTACCCAGTCGGCGTCAATTTCGCCGGAATGGCCGGAGGAGCATTGATCCAGCAGGGAAAGAGCGTCTCTCATGGATCCGTCTGCCGATTTAATAATCAAAGACAGCGCATCCTTCGTAATGGAGATGCCGTCCTGCTCCGCTACTTTTTTTAACCGATCCAGCATTGGGGATTGGCTGATCCGCCGAAAATCAAACCGCTGACAGCGAGATAAAATGGTGGCGGGGATTTTGTGGCTTTCTGTTGTTGCCAAAATGAAAATTACATGAGAAGGAGGCTCTTCCAATGTTTTTAACAGGGCATTGAATGCACTGCCGGAAAGCATATGAACCTCGTCAATAATATAAATTTTATACGTAACCCCGGAGGGAAGATAGGAGACCTCACTATTAATGGTACGAATATTATCCACACCGTTATTGCTGGCGGCGTCAATTTCTACAATATCCATCAGGCTTCCGTCGGCAATGCCGCGGCAGACGCTGCATTCGTTGCAAGGGTTCCCGTCAATCGGATGGAGACAGTTTACCGCTTTGGAAAAGACTCGAGCGGTTGTGGTTTTGCCTGTCCCGCGGGAGCCGCAAAACAAATATGCCTGAGCAATTTTCCCTGATTTGATTTCATTGCGCAGAGTGGCGGTAATTTGTTCCTGCCCTACAATTTCGGAGAAGGTGGAAGGCCGCCATTTCCGATATAATGCCTGATACGCCATGGGAGATACTCCTTTTTTGTAAAAATAAAAGCCGCACGTTCTTTTTTGAATTATGGTTCCATGCGTTGCCTGACAGAACGACTCAACTCAGGTAACCCTGGGGCACACAAATATAATTGCTTATCGCTGCTTCGTTCCCGACCTGACGAGGTTCACAATCAATCTGTTGCACAGGACCCAAATCTCAACACCGATCTGCCAGGACAGACCATACAACCATAACCCGAGAAAGAACATCACCCTTGCTATAGCGGATTGCAAGTACAGGGCACCGC
>CAKSSZ010000040.1 GCA_934489915.1 uncultured Clostridia bacterium
TGGAGCTGGCGATGGGACTTGAACCCGCAACCTGCTGATTACAAATCAGCTGCTCTGCCAATTGAGCTACACCAGCACATTTTAAACGACGAAATTAATTATACCACAATTTATTCGTCTTGTCAAACCTTTTTTCATTTTTTAAAATTGCCGGAGCAGGGCATTTGTCCAATCATGCTCACCCATTTTTCAAACGGACAAGAATTATTGTAGCACATAATGAACCGTTTGTCAATCATTTTTTCCGAAATTTTTAAAATTTCTTTGCTTTTCTTCAAAAAAGCCCTATCATCAGGAACTTTTTCAAAGAAAAACAAAGTACCTCTTAACAAAATACCGTCTGCTCAGGCAGTCGATTCCGCCGCTTTTTTCCCCTTTTCCTTTTTTCCGTTTTTCGGATGCTTAGGGGCTTTTTCTTCTTTTCCTTCTTCTTGATTGGCTTCTTCTTTCGTTTCCTTTTTGTTTCCGCCCGCTCCCTTTAACACCTTTAAATCCTCCAAAGCATAGGTTTGCAGGCTTTCATCCTTATCCAGTTTAACCTTCAGCTTACTCCGCAGCAAATTCACCGCAGTCACCACCCCTTTACCGTCCGGGGTTTTTACCAAAGCGCCGACACGCGGGGTAATTTTATGCAGCTCTTCGTAAGCCTCCTGCTCATATTTCAAGCAACACATCAGCCGCCCGCACACACCGGAAATTTTCGTCGGGTTCAAAGAAAGGCTCTGTTCCTTAGCCATCTTAATGGAAACCGGATCAAATTCCCCTAAGAAAGAGGCACAGCAAAGACTTCTTCCGCAGATACCCAACCCACCCAGCATCTTGGCTTCATCCCGCACCCCGATCTGGCGCAGCTCAATTCTGGTGCGAAATACAGACGCCAGGTTCTTCACCAGTTCACGGAAATCCACCCGGCCTTCCGCCGTGAAGTAAAATAAAATTTTACTTCCGTCAAAAGAATATTCCACGTCTATCAGCTTCATCTCCAGCTTAAGCTGCTTGATTTTTTCCTGACAAACAGAAAACGCTTCCCGTTCTTTTTTGGCGTTTTCAATCACATGATTCTCGTCCGCTTCCTCTGCCCGGCGAACCAATTTCTTTAAAGGCGCACTGATTTCCTGCTCCTCCACCTGAAAATTAGGCATCACCACTGTTCCAAACTCCAACCCCCGGGCTGTTTCCACAATGACATGCTCGTCCCGCACCGTTTGTTCGCCGCAGGGATCAAAATAATAAACCTTTCCTACATCTTTAAATCTCACTCCGATGACTTCAATCATGTACTTCCCCCTTTCCCAGCTGCCCGCATTTCATCAGCAACTCTGTAACCGTTAAGGAATAATTGGCGTTGGCCTGTAGCTTTTCCACCCCTTTTTGCAGTTGAAAAAACACCTCTGTTAATGACCGCACATCGAAACATGCAGCCAGCTGCACAGCCTCCGGAGACGCTGCCTCCTGCCCGCAATACAAAGCTGCGGCCTCGGCTGTTACATCGGACAGACCGTCTAAAATTTCTTCCCAAAAATCCCGTTCTTTTTCCAAAAAAGCGCTCAGCGGAAACAAATCACCCATTTGCAAAAAAGCACAAAACAACCTTACCGCCTGTTCTCTGCGCTGCAAAAAACCCGAATCCTCCGCCATTTGAATTGCACACCCCGGAAGACCTTGAGACGGACGCAGCAGACGGCGGGCCGTCTCTTCTCCGTATCTCGTACGCAAAAAGGAGATCATTTCCTCCTCCTGCAAAGGCAGCAGGCGAAGCAAAACGCTCCGGGAACGCACTGTTTCCAACAATTTTTCCGCATTTTCGCACAACAGCAGAAACACGCAGTACTCCGGCGGCTCCTCCAAAATTTTCAGCAAGCTGTTCTGTGCCGGCGCAAGCATTTGATCCGCCTGCGGGATCACATACAGCTTTTTCTCTCCCAAAAACGGCTTCGTATACGCCTCCTGCCGCAAAAGGCGCATTGCCTCTACGGATCCGGCCTTTATTTTATCATTTTGAAAATACTCCTGTTCCGCCACAACCACATCCGGATGAGAAGCAGCCTCCACCTGACGGCATTCATCGCATTGGCCGCAATTTCCGCCGCAACGGCACATCATCATCCCCGCCAGCCAACGGGCAACGGTGTGCTTTCCCACTCCGGCGGGGCCTTCCAAAATGTAAGCATGGCTCAACCGGCGTTCCTTAACCGCCTCGGTCAGGCTCTGCAAAAGATTACGGTGTCCATATACTGTTTCCATGCAAGCTCCTAAATTTTCTCAAACTGATCCACATTCAGCACAAATACTGTTGCGCCGCCCACATCAATTTCAACCGGGAAGGGATCTGTACCGCCCTCCATGCTGCCCATGACGTTAGGATTTACAACCATCCGTTTTCTGCGGTCGCATTTGGAACGGATCACATCCACCACATCCTGCACCTTTTCATCGCTGACGCCAACCATCAGGGTGGTGTTCCCTGCCTTTAAAAATCCGCCTGTAGAAGCCAGCTTGGTGACGGAATAGCCCTCTTTATTCAACGCAGACATCAAATTGTTACCGTCAATATCATGCACGATTGCTAAAATTAATTTCATGGATAAAGCCCTCCCATCTTTTTTCTACTTTTATTATAACACATTATGTTCCATTTGACAATCTTTTTTTCTCGTCTTCTTCCTTTTCCAATGCTTTTTGAGCTAAAAGGGTTGCCATGCTGTCCCCCAATTGAGCAAAAACCGCAGCCCACAAGCCAATTTCCGCCTCGGTCATACCGTCAGTAAATCCTTCCGCCGCCGCTGCAATCAAGGTGTTCAGTATAATAAAATCCAAATACGCCACCCCCTTTTCCCATGCTATGCTCCCACTTGTGATTTTGTTTATAAAATTCCCATATTTGGCTATACTACAGGAGAGGTGAGGTAATTGCTGGCTGCAATTTTTGGATTTTTCAGTGGAATTGTCAGTGGAATGGGAATTGGAGGGGGCGTGATCTTAATTCCTCTGCTTGCGCTGTTTCTGCGCATGCCCCAACAAGGCGCCCAAGGAGTGAATCTGTTTTATTTTCTGCCTACAGCGGCGATTGCATTATGGATCCACGCAAAGCAAAAATCAGTGGCGTTTCGCCCGGCTCTTACCTTAATGCTGAGCGCCCTCCCGGGAGCGGCAGCAGGAGGATGGATTGCAGTCTCTCTTTCTTCCGGTCTTTTACGGAAGTGCTTCGCCGTTTTTTTATTGGTGATGGGACTGCATGAATTGCTGACCAAAAAGGAGGTTTCTTCCCCATGAAACGATATGCAACCTATCTCATGTGGGGCAGTGCAGTCGGCCTGCTCAACGGTTTATTCGGCTCCGGCGGGGGCGTTGCGGCAGTTTTGGTATTAAAAAAATGCTTTCATTTGGAGACCAAGCAGGCACACGCCTCTGCATTACTGGTTATTCTGCCCCTTTCCGTCATTAGTCTGATCATTTATCTGACCCGTGCGTCCTTCCCTCTCTCAACCGGCCTTTGGGCAAGTGTCGGCGGAATTGCGGGAGGCGCCGTCGGCGCTTGTATGCTGAAAAAGCTTTCCGCAGTCTGGGTGACCCGTTTATTCGGTCTGATGATGGTTGCAGCTGCCATTCGTATGTTTTTTGCATAAAAGGCTTGGAATTTTTTAAAAAATATGATATAATACAGTTATGATTTACTAAGGAGGAAGAAACCCCATGAGCGCAAAAGAAGAATTTATTGAAATTTATCAGGCAACCGTTCAGCGGGAAGGCGCCGCTGCCCTGCTGGACTATCTGCAATCCCCGGCCAGCGACTTTTTTACCGCACCGGCCAGCACTCGGTATCACGGAGCTTACGAGGGCGGTTTGGTAGAACACAGCCTAAATGTTTACGACTGTCTCAAGGATTATATGGAACGTCCTCGGGTGGAAGAGCTTTACGGGCTGACTGCGTCGGAAGAAACCATTGCAATTTGCGCTCTGCTCCATGATTTATGTAAAATTAACTGTTATAAACCGGGATTTCGGAATGTAAAAGATGAAAGCGGTGCGTGGCGCAAGGTTCCCACCTATGAATTTGACGACGCTATGCCCTACGGCCATGGAGAAAAGTCAGTCTATATCATCAACGGATTTCTGCGCCTGACTCGGGAAGAGGCCTTTGCCATCCGGTATCATATGGGCTTTTCCGGCACGGAGGACATTCGCAACGTAGGCAAAGCATTTGAGCGGTATCCCCTTGCATTTGCCCTGGCAACAGCGGATATGGAGGCTACTTATTTCCTGGAAAATCCGACTCTGAGATAAACTTTTTGAAAAAAAATAAAAAAATTATTGTTTTTCCCTTGACAATTCTTTAATTTTTTCTTATAATGGTAATTGGTTGTACATTTTGTCTGAAAAAGGAGCGGTCCGCAATGAGCAAGGAAAGGGATCTGTCTTACGACCAGATGGCGGACGAGCAAATTGTAGCCCTCTCTCAAAATGGCAATATGTACGCAATGGAAGCGATTTTAAACCGCTATAAAGGGTTTGTCTCTTCCCGGGCACGGCCTTATTTTCTCATCGGCGGCAATCATGAGGACATGATTCAGGAGGGGATGATCGGGCTGTATAAAGCTGTGCGGGACTATCACCCTGAAAAACAGGTAACCTTTCGCTCCTTTGCAGAAATTTGTATCACCCGGCAGATGATCACTGCGATCAAAACTGCCACCAGGCAAAAACACCAGCCGCTGAATTCCTATGTATCCCTCAGCCGGCCTGCCTTTGACGAAAGCTCCGACCAAACGCTGGCAGACGTAGTTTTAGGCAGCAATTGTACCAATCCGGAAGAATTGCTGATTGACAAAGAAAATTATGCCGCCTGTGAGGAGACGATTGAAAAGGCGCTCAGCAACATGGAATATCAGATTTTGTCTTTGTATTTGGAAGGCAAATCTTATCAGGAGATTTCTGCGCAAATTGACAAATCTCCCAAATCAATTGATAACGCCCTTCAAAGGGTCAAGCGCAAGCTGGAGCGGCTGCTCCATTCGTAACCATATGCGGGTATAGCTCAATGGTAGAGTATCGGCTTCCCAAGCCGGTTGTGCGGGTTCGATCCCCGTTACCCGCTCCATATGCTCCATTGCCCGACGGGGGCACTGTTGAAGAAGGCAGACCGGTTCAACTCCGGCAGAGAGCACAAAAAACGAATTCATATAAAAGAAGCGAGGGGTATCAACATGTACGAAGACAAAACGTTAGTATGTAAGGATTGCGGTGAGGAGTTCGTATTCACTGCCGGAGAACAGGAATTTTACGCAGAAAAAGGGCTGCAAAATGAACCGCAGCGCTGCAAAGCGTGTCGGGATGCTAAAAAGCGTTCTTATAATCAAAACAGAGAAATGTTCACTACCGTTTGTGCAGATTGCGGCGGAGAAGCGGTTGTTCCGTTCCAGCCGAAAACAGATAAGCCTGTTTACTGCAGCGCTTGTTTTGAAAAGCACAAGGGAGAATAATTACATTTTTGCCTATTGCAAGGCCGGTTTTCGGTGAGGAAACCGGCCTTTTTTATCAATTAATACATAGGAGGAAAACCAATGAATTTTCGCCAGGTACATTTAGATTTTCATACCTCTGAAGCAATTGACGGAATCGGAGAGGAATTTTCAAAAGAAAACTTTCAGGAAATGTTGAAGAAGGGGCACATTAATTCCATTACCGTGTTTGCAAAGTGTCATCACGGCTGGTCTTATCACCCCACCAAAGCCAGCCAAATGCATCCCCATCTCAAATTTGACCTTTTAAGGGCGCAGATTGAAGCGGCGCATGAGATCGGAGTAAAAACACCGGTTTACATTTCTGCCGGACTGGATCACAAATATGATTTGGAGCATCCGGAATGGCTGTGCCGTAACGAAGATCAAAGCCTTCTGGGGGCAGGCAATTTCTTACGCCCCGGATATCACAAGCTATGCTTTAACACTCCTTACTTAGACGTCTTGCTGAAGCAAATTGAAGAAGTGGTAAAGAATTATGACGCAGACGGTATTTTTCTGGATATTGTAGCGCCTACCAACTGCCATTGCGCCGCCTGCACCAAAACCTTGCTGGAGGAAGGCAAGGATCCCGGAGATCCCATTGCCGTTCATGAATTGGGAGAACGGGTGTATTTGAATTATACCAAACAGGTAGAAGAAACCATTCATGCCATCAAGCCAGATATGCCCATTTTCCATAACGGCGGTCATATTATTAAGGGTCGGCGGGATTTGGCACATCAAAATACCCACCTGGAATTGGAGTCCCTCCCCACCGGCGGCTGGGGCTACGACCACTTCCCCATGTCGGCACGGTATGTGCAGAATTTGGGAATGGAGGTTCTGGGCATGACCGGGAAATTCCACACCACCTGGGGAGAATTCGGCGGATATAAGCACCCCAACGCATTGAAATACGAAGTCTCTCTGGCAGCCGCTAACGGCGCCAAATGCTCTATCGGCGATCAGCTGCACCCCTCCGGAAAAATGGACAATGCCACCTATACCTTAATCGGAGAAGCATATTCTTATCTGGAATCCATTGAGTCTTGGTGCGACCGGGTCAAAAACGTAGCGGACATCGGCGTTCTTTCAAGCGAATCCGTGCTGATGACCAACCCGGATTATCAAACCTTTTCTCGCAACTATCCGGCTGATATAGGCTGCACCCGCATTTTGCTGGAAGGAAAATATTTATTTGATATTTTGGATCTGGACTCTGATTTTTCCCGGTACCGTGTTCTCATTTTGCCGGATCTGATCCGCATCAGTCCCCGCTTTGCACAAAAGCTGCACGACTATGTCAAGCAAGGCGGAAAAATATTGGCAACCGGCATTTCCGGCGTGGATCAAAACGACCGCTTTGCCTTTGATTTCGGTGCAGAATTTGAAGGAGAGCACCCGTATCAACCCACATACTTTAAACCTGATTTTAAGCTGAAATCCTTGGAGACAGCCTCCTTTGTGATTTATGAAAAAGCATATGCCGTCAAGGGAGACCGGACAGAGGGGTGGCTGCAGCAGCCTTACTTTAACCGTGATTTGCTGCACTTCTGCTCTCATCAGCATACGCCCTGCAAAGGGGAGAACACTTCTCCCGCAGTAACCTACGGCAAGGACGGCGCTTATCTCTCCTGGCAGGTGTTCACGGATTATGCCAATTACGGCGAATTATTCGCCAAGGAAACCATCTGCCATGTGCTGGATCAATTATTGGGAGAACAAAAAACACTGGAAACCGATCTGCCCGCCCAAGGCATTGTAACGGTGCAGGAGCAGGAGGAGCGGCAGTATGTTCTTCACGTATTATACGCCGTCCCCACCAGAAGAGGAAAATCCACTGAAATTATTGAGGATCTCCTCCCGCTTTACCATACCCACGTTACGCTCCATCTGCCAAAAAAAGTAAAGGCAGCTTACCTGGCGCCTCAGAAAACCCCGATCGCCTTCACCCATGAGGGGAACCGGATTCAACTGGAGTTGGAGCAGTTTACCTGTCATCAGATGATCGTATTAGAACACGAATAAAACAAGTGGCTGTGAAGCGGTTGCTTCACAGCCACTTATTTTTTTAAAAGGAGTGATTTTTGATGAACCATTGGATTTGTGCACCGGAATTTCTTCCGCTTAAGCCGATAGACCATTTTTGCAGAGAGCTGGAACAAGGATCCGAGCCGGAAACAAACCTCCGCAACAAACATATTTTATTCCGGAAAACATTTCAGGTAAAGGATGTCAACCGGTCATATCGCCTCCGGATCACAGCAGATGATTATTATAAACTCTGGATCAACGGTCAATATGTGGGGCAGGGCCCGGCGGACGCTTATGCCATGCACTATCAATACAATGAATATGACATTACAGATATGCTGCATTCCGGAGACAATGTGATTTGCGTCCATAATTATTATCACGGCTTTGTGCAAAACCGATGGTTTACCTCCGGTGACTTTCGCCAGGGCATATGGCTCACCCTGACGGAAGACGACGTGCCGCTGCTCACGACAGATGCAAGCTGGCGCTGCCTGACCGATCCTTCCTATGACGATGGCGGGAACATTATGGGATATCAAACCCAATTTGCCGAAAACCGTGACTGCCGCATAGGTGTAGGAAACTGGATTGCGCCGGATTATGAGGATTCCCATTGGCCCTTTGCCGCTGTAAAGGCAGAAGATGATCACGTTCTGGAGGCGCAGCCCGTGCAGCACGTCGTCCGCTACGAAGTGAAGCCTATGAAAATTACCGCCTTTCAACCGGGACATTTTCTGATGGATCTAGGGAAAGAAACAGTGGGCTGCCTTTCTTTTTGCGGCTCAGGGCAGAATGGGAGCCGGATAGAAGTACGCAGCGGAGAAGAGCTGGAGGAGGACGGTCATGTACGCTATGCCATGCGCTGCAACGTAACCTATCAGGAATTCTGGACGCTGTCCGGAGGAGTTGACCGGCTGGAAAGCTATGCATACAAAGGGTTCCGCTATGTGGAAATCATCGCTGACGATGCCGCCGTCACTCCCGATCAGTTTACCATATGGGCACAGCATGCCCCCCTCCTCCCCCGAAAAAAGGATTTTCATTGCAGCGACGCAGAAATTCAAAAAATTTGGGACATTTGCGAAAATGCGGTCATCATTGCCACACAGGAAGCTTTTGTAGACTGTCCCACCCGGGAAAAGGGGCAATACTTAGGGGATTTGCTCATCACCGGACAAGCTCACAGCATTTTAACAGGAAACGGCGCCTATTACCAGAAGGCCTTAATCGATTTTGCTCATACCGATTTTATTACCAAAGGGCTGCTTGCCGTGGCGCCGGGCAGCTTAATGCAGGAAATCGCAGATTTCTCCCTCCTGTTCCCTTACCAAGTGGTCAAATGCTATCATATTACTGGAGATCTTCGCTTTTTAGAGGAAATGCTCCCGGTGGTTACAGGAATTTTAGAAGAATTCCGACAATATGAACGCCCTGATGGACTGTTAAGCAACGTAAAAGAAAGCTGGAATTTAGTGGACTGGCCGGAAAACCTGCGGGATGGATACGATTTCCCGCTGGAGCGAATTGCAGGAGACGGTACTCACAATGTGATCAACGCTTATTATTACGGTGCAAAAAAATACTGTAATGAAATATGCGCTTTGCTGGGGCAGCCCCCCCGTTATGATTTAACCGCTCAGCTTTCTGCCTTTCGGGCTGCCTTTTATGCAGAACAAACCGATTTATTCACCGACTCGGAAATCACTGCCCACTCTTCCCTCCACGCCAATGCGCTTCCGCTCTTTTTTGGCATGGTTTCAGAAGACGAAGCCACCCCTATCGTACATTTTTTACAGAAAAAGGGGCTGTGCTGCGGGGTATTCTTTTCCTATTTTGTATTAAAAGGAATCGCACACTACGGATACCATCGTGAGATGGACGAGCTGCTCTGCAACCGTTCTGAGCACTCCTGGTTCCAAATGCTCTCGGAAGGCGCCACCGCTTGCTTTGAAGCATGGGGCAAGGATCAGAAACGGAACACCAGTCTGTGCCACCCCTGGGGTGCCTCTCCCATCCTGCTCATTACAGAAGAATGGATGGGGCTGCGCTTTTGTCACGGTAAACTGAAGCAAGAAGCAGCATACCCTCCCGCACATCTTACTCTCACCTTTCAATAAAAGAACCCGCTGACAAAGTCAAAGTCAGCGGTCGTTTTTTGTAAAAAAAGTTTCCAAAACATGCGTAATATGGTATCATATAAGTGTAGAAAACAGTGTAATAATGGGGTGTTG
>CAKSSZ010000041.1 GCA_934489915.1 uncultured Clostridia bacterium
GCATAGGAGTTGCCCAGGTAGGTAGAATAAATATCCACTCCGGCGGCGCATAGCTCCGATTCATACCCGGCAGAGCTGAATTTGGGAGTACGGTGGCTGGGGTCAACAGCGGTGACCGCTATGGTCTGGGGGAACTTTCCGGGGTAGCCGATGGTGTTTTTCCGGCGGCTCCCTTCATTGCCTGCGGCGCAGATCAGCGTGATGCCGTGGGCATTGGCAGCCTTTAAAATTTCCTCATAGCCTTGGGAAGGTTCATCTGAGGAAAAGGACAAATTAACAATTTGCACTTTGCGGTGGATCATCCATTCCAGACTGCGGCGAATGGCGGGGAATTCCGCATTGCCGGCAGCGTCAAATGCCTTTGCCACATACATTCTGCAATTGGGTGCCATTCCCACTACGCCCGAACCGTTGCGGCGGGCACCGATAATACCGGCCACGTGGGTGCCGTGCCCGTTGTCGTCCTGGGGGGAGCGTGTGCCGGGGACAAAGCTGACTGCGTCTGCAATGCCGTCGGCAAGATCCTTGTGGTGCAAATCAATACCGGTGTCAATAATCCCCACCCGTATGCCTGCCCCTGTCACTTCGCCCCATTCTAACGGTGCTCCCGCCATGCGGACGCCATAATCAATGACCTCCCGGGGTTGCTCGGATTTAATTTGAATGACTTTATAATCCGAAATTCGGTTCATGGGTGCCTCCTGCTGCCCGGCTATACCAGCACAGGCTGAATTTGCCGTCCCTGCAGCGCTTCTTCTAAGGTGGGCAGGATCAAATCCATATGCGCCACCAAGGAATTGGGTTTTTTTTGCGGTGCGTCCTGACCGAAGGGAACCAAAAATACCTGAGCGGTATTGGCCAGCGCACCGATATTTTTCCCGCTGGCGCCTAAGCCGTCATTGGTGGAAACAGCCACGATTAACGGGTTTTGGTTTCTTAGGCTTGCCTTGGCGGCCATGGTCACGCAGGAATCGGTAATACCGCCTGCAAGCTTTGCCAGGGTGTTGCCGGTACAGGGAGCGATAATCATAGCGTCCAATAAATTTTTCGGGCCGATGGGCTCACTGTCCTTTACGGTATGAATGATCGGTTGCCCGGTAATTTGTTCGATGGTAGTAATAAAATCCTTTGCCTTCCCAAAACGGGTGTCTGTTTGATAGGACATCTCAGACATAATCGGCAGTACGCGATAGCCTGCGTCAGCCACAGCCTGAATTTGGGGCACAACCTTGGCAAAGGTACAAAATGAGCCGGTCAGTGCAAAGCCCACTGTAAGCTTCTCCATTCTGATTGTTCTCCGTTCTGCCGCATCAAGCGGCGGTTTTTTAATTTGCTTCCTCCTGCAGGAGATGGAGAACGGTATCCTTAATGATTGTTCCGGCGGTAAGCGGGGCGACCTTTCCGGGGAGGGAAAGCGCCCAGACTGCATTTCGTCCCAGCTCTTTTGCGGCGGTGAAATCAATCCCGCCGGGCTTGGATGCCAAGTCCATCAGCAGTACCTCCGGCTTGGTTTTGGAAAGCAGCTGCCGGGGCAGTAAAAGAGCGGGGGCGGTGTTAAAAATTACATCAAACTCTCCTAAGCGCTGTTCCCGCTGTTCCATGGGTAAGGGCTGATAGCCGTATGCTTCAATCCATGCCAGGTCTCCGCTGCGGCGGGCGGCACAGGTGACGCAGGCGCCCATTCCCTGCAGCCGGTGTGCCAGCAGCTTTCCGATTCTGCCAAAGCCTAAAATAAGGCACCGTGCGCCTGACAGGGTAATGGGCAGCTCTTCCATGGCGATGGCAACGGCGCCCTCTGCTGTGGGAACAGCATTTAAAATGTTCAGCTCTTCCCGGTGAAAATAATCTACAAACCGGCAGCCCGCCTCCCGGGCGCAGGACAATAGATGCAGCCCTGCTTTTCCCCCGGTATAAAGGGGCGTCTTGTTGGAAAACAGCTCTTCAAAGGGGAGTGTTCCGGCGGCGGTTCGCACCGTTTTATCGTCTGTGGAAACGGGCAGGGGCAGCAGTACCACGTCTGTATTTTGCATTGCCTCTTCCAGGCTGGCTGCCTTTTGAATACCATCCTGCAAGGGGCAGGCCTCCTCCGTTAAGTAACAGCGGACAGAATAGCCGTCCTCCGCCAATGCGCGGGCTGCGGAAACCTGCCTTAAATCTCCGCCGATGACGGTAAATGTCATTTGCTTCATTCAGGATACCTCCTCCCGGAGCCGTTGTTTTTGGCTCCTTACACCTTATTGTATGCAGCGGGGCGGAAAGGGGTGTGAGGAAAAGGAAGCCACTGGACAGAATGCACAAAAACATTTTTTATTTTTTGTTGGTTTTGCGAATTGAAACTAAATAGGAAGTATGGTATAATGGCATAGTAAAAAAATATATCCTATACAAGGAGATGATGAGATGAAAAGATATGTAAGTCTTTTCGTGACCCTTCTGATGGTGCTTTGCACCTTGGGCAGCGTTGTTGTATTTGCGGACGAGGCTCCTGCGATTACAGACGGGTACATGGGCGGTATCCCCGCAGCGGGGCAATATCTCCACGTGGTTGTGGACGGTACTTATCAGGGCAAAACGTTTGAAAATGCGTTGACCTCTGAAGGCGCTTATGCCGTAACGGCAGATTATCAGTGGCAGTACGGCGAAGGGGAAAGCTGGACGGACGCTACCCCGGTGTCTCAGGCTACCAGAGTTTGTGAAGTTAAAAACGAAATGGTGGACAAGTATGTCCGCTGTATCGTAACCCCGAAGGTGGGAGATGCTGCCGGTGAGCCTTATACGGTGCAGTTCCCCGGGAAAATGCAACAAAACATAACCTGGAAGGATACGGTGCTGCATAATTATTCCTTTGACGACGCATCTGAAGCGAGCGTTCTGAGGGATTACGGCGCAAATTGCCTGAGCTATGATGCGGAACAAAAGGCAATGAAGCTGAGCGGCTGGCCGGTTACCTCGGAAAACGGGGAAGATCGGATCAAAGAAATTAAGGTTGGCTGGAAGTTTAACGTTCCGGTTACCGTTCGGACCGATTCTCAGATTTTAATTCGCTATAGCTTTTATACCGACCAGGGCACCATCTCCGGATGGCAGACCGGTGCGGAAGGCGGCGGCTTATTCTTTACCACGAAGGATGTTCCGACCGACCCGGTAAGAGGCGGTTTTTACGGTGCTCCTACGGTTACTGCAACCAAGAAGCAGGAGGAGGTTTCCTTTACTTCCTATGAAGTAGTAACCTCCGCCTGGAACAGCGGGAAGAAGCTGATTAACAAAGAGAACCCCTCCGGTGTGATGACTTCTGCCATGATTGCCGACGCAGAGCAAACCTCAAATATTTGGTTCCACCCCCATATTCACGGTGGGAACGGTGCTTTGATCCAGGACGGCGCAACGGCGGTGTATACGGATGACGTTCAGGTCATTCTGAAAACTGTTCCTTATACCGTGACCTATACCTCCGACGGGAAGATCTTAAAGACGGAAACGGTTGCCGGCGGCAGCAAAACGCTTGCTTTGCCTGTTCCTGTCGGGCAAAAGGTAGCAACGCTGACCTGCAACGGTGAGGATCAGCTGAGCCGCGTAGCAGGGGATTCCTTCAGCCCGCGGCACCCGGTTTATCAGAATCTGACGGTTGATTTAACCTTTGAAAATGTTGAGGTAGCTCGGGTAAGCCTGGCAGGCAACCGGACCAATTATGTGGGCGTTGACCGGGCGGCGGAAAAACTGAATGTGAAGGCGTATGATGCCGCCGGAGCTGAATATGATGTAACAGAATGGGACGGCATTACCTATGAAAGCTCCGATCCTTCTGTCTTTACCGTAACGACGGACGGAATGGTAGCTTCTACCGGTAAGCTGGGCAAAGCCTCTATCAGCGCAACCTATCAGGGCAAGACAGCGTCTGTTATGATGCTCCGTTACCCGAAGGACGTGGAAGGCAGATCTGAATTTGCCGGACAGACCGCGCCTGTAAAAACAGACAGCGATGTGCCCTCCAAGTATTGGAAGACCGACATTGCAGGTCACTATAAGCAGGGCGCCTTCTCCTTGGGAACTTCTATTACACAAAAGACCTGGGGGCAGTGGGGCGTGTATGATATGCGTTTGTATGAAGGCCGGAATAACTGGAGCGATAAAGGCTATTATTCCACCGGAGCCTGGATGTATGACGACGGCGTAAGCCCTCATGCGATTTCCTGCGAAATGCATAATGTGGTGCAGTATAACGATAACGGCACATTGAAGGATATGAATCTGGATTTGCCGACCGATATGAGCTACGGTCAGTTTGCGGATTATTGGAAGGACGCCACAGCCTTTGAAGGCGGGCTGAATGTGTCGGCGCAGCTGAATCAACCCTATTACTATGCGGAAGGGAAAGTAACCGCCGTTCCCAGAGGGAAGGGTTGGCATCAGGTGATCTATTCCTTAGGGAAGGATCTGGAATCTCAAAGCGGCTGGAGCACCTATGTATATATTGACGGTATTTTAGCGTATAAGAAAACAGTGATTAAGAGCGGCAGCGATCCTCACTTTGAGCTGAGAACCAAGTTCACCAAAACACCGGATTCTGCCGAGGATCCCATTACCGTTTATGAGCATGCGTTTGACGATTTTGTCATGGGCGGTTCTCTGGAAGCGGATATTCACGGCGTGCAGCTGAAAAAGACCGGGAACGGTACCGTGGCTGTGGCCGGCGCAGAGCTTGCAAACGACGGTTGGACCTATGTAACAGACGGTAAGAGCGTAGAAGTCACCTTGACTCCCGCCTCCAATTATGAAGTACAGTCTGTGAAGCTGGGCGAGCAGGATCTGCCGGTATCCTCTAACACTGTAACCTTAGAAGGATTAAGCGCAGACAGCGAGCTGAAGGTTGTGTTTGCTGAGAAGCCCCCGGTTGAGCCGGAAATTGCAAATGTGGAAACCGTCACCAGCTTTACCGAAGTGGAAGGGCAGCCTGCGGTATATATTTACAGTAAGCTGAATGATTTCACTGCCAGCGCTGACGGAAAAGAAATGGGCATTAAGCTGTGGGTGAAGGGCAAATCTGCTAATAAGATTGCACTGCCCGCTATGATCAATGTTACCACAAAGGCAGAAGCAACTCCCGGTCAGGGATTTGCAATCAAGGCCTTTGGTGAGGCAATTAAGACTGATACGACTTACGTGGCACAGCCTTATGTAGGCGACCGGGAAGGCGAAGAAAAGGATATTCAATTTAAATAAAAAAGTAAGAGGGAAAATGACTTGACCGAGAACAGCCGCCGCACCAAAATGGTGCGGCGGCTGTTCTTTTTAAACGGTTGGAACAAAATAGCGTCAATGCCGGTAGCTGCACAACCGGATACAACGGTTCAGGAAAGGGAATAAGGGACGGGAACCCTGTTTTCATAATAATACGCAGCGGTAAAGCCAATTTCTTTTGCAATATCCGCACCCCGCTGTAACCCGCAGGCGAGCCGGTCGGGGCGGTGGGCGTCACTGCCCAATGTAATCCTGCGCCCGCCCAAATCATAATAGCGTTTTAAAATCGAAGGAGAGGGCATCAGCTCCCCCCAATCCGTTTCAATGCCGGAGGTGTTCAGCTCTAATCCGATTCCCCGCCGAATGATGGTTTTTAAAATTTCTTCAATAATTTCCTGCTGCTTGTCCAAACAAACTCCCCGATGGAGCCGACCGTTTAAATAGCGCAGCGGGAGAGTGAGGTGGGTGAGGACATCAAAATCCATTTGAGTTGCCATTTCCAGCATATGTTCATAGTAACGGACTAAAAACTGACGGATTTGCTCCTCATCAAAATCAGCAAGACACCGGTAACCGGTATACCCTTCTGCAATTTCTCTCCCGGTCAGCTTGGTATGCAAGGATCCTAATACCACGTCAAAGGAGCAATCCTGTAAAAGACGGTTCCATTCTTCTTTTTCATAAATACCGTCGCCGATTTCTACCCCACGGAGGATTTTCAGCCGTCCCGCATAGCTTTTTTGCAGATGCTGGGCTGCCTGACCGGAGGCGCGGATGTGGTCATAACCCAGACGATCAATCAGATCGCAATGATCGGTAAACGCCAAGCCTGCCAGTCCCTTTTTGATCGCTTGAGCGCAAGCTTCTTCCATATCCGCTTCCGAATCGTGGGAAAAGCGGCTGTGAACGTGCATATCATATTGCTTCATTTCTGCGGTTCATCTCCTTGTGCCAAAAATGTTACGGTAAAACAGCTCCCTTTGCCTAATGTACTGGTAACGGTTACTTCTGCGTTTTGGTTTTTAGCAATGTGCTTTACAATAGAAAGCCCCAAGCCCGTTCCGCCGGCGGCCTTGGAACGGCTTTTATCCACCCGGTAAAACCGCTCGAAAATGTGCCGGCAATCTTCCGGGGAAATGCCTACGCCGGTATCGGCGACCCGGATCTGTCCCGGCTGCAGCGTAACGGTTACCTGCCCGCCGACACGGTTATATTTCACCCCGTTTTCACACAAATTATACACCAATTCTTCCAATCGGGAGCTGTTGCCGTTGACGGTGAAATCCGCCCCTTCCAAGGTGAGGGTGACCTGTTTTTCCTTTGCTTGCTCTTCTAAACGGGACAATGCTTGCTGCGCTACTGCACGGACGGAGACGGGAGAGGATTCGCTCGGCAGCTCTTCTTCCAGGTGAGACAGCGCCATAATGTCTTGAATCAGGGCAATCAAACGCTTGCTTTCCGTCTCGATTTTTTCTGCAAAGGCTCTGGTTTGTTCTCCGCTTGCCATGCCTCTGGCAATCAGCTGAGCATAGCCTAAAATGGAGGTAAGGGGTGTTTTCAGCTCGTGGGAGACGTTTGCAGAAAATTCCCGCCGCAATTCCTCGTTTTTTTCCTCCTCAGAGCAATCCACCATCAGCAGAACAATGCCGTTGACCTTGCTGTCTGCCATGACCGGGCTGCAATACAGCCGGCAGCTCCTTCCCATGCGCTGGAATGTTTTTGTGAGGGTTTCTCCGGTTCGTGCACGGAATACACATTGCCGAACCTCCTTGACCGGGCAGATTTTTTCTAAGGACTCGGATTCATCACCGGCGATCTCCAGCCATTCTAAGCCGCTTTGGTTGACAGTTAAAACGGCTCCTTGCTCGTCCAATACCGCCAAGCCCTCCTTCATGGCGTCTGAAATCGTTTGCAGCTGTTGCTTTTGCCCTTGAATACGTGCCATTTGCTGCTTTATTTTTCGGTTTTGCCGGCTGATACGCTGCAAAAAAGGGCGCAGCTCCGGGTAAATATTTTGCGCCGGACTGTCCTCCTGCCATTGCTCTAAGGGGCGGACAATCCGATCCGTCAGCCGATAGGAAAGCACGGTTGCCAAAACATACAGCGCCGCCGTCAGCAGCAATAAGCATAGGGCAATGGTTGCCGCCAACTTTGCAATTTGGTATTGGGCTGCGCCGATGCGGCAAACCGAACCGTCCTGAAGCCGCACCGCATAGTAATAAATCACTTGATCCAATACTTTCGACCGGCGGGTGGAATCCCCCCGGCCTGTTTCCATTGCCTCTGCAATTTCGGGGCGGTTTTTGTGGTTTTTCATATGGGAGGCGTCCGCCTGATTGTCATAAAGTACCGTTCCGTCGGGGGCAATCAGGGTAATGCGCCGGGCTTGACCTGCCTGTGACAGTGCGTCGGCAACCCGGTCGGAATCTTCGATTTGCTCCAATAAAGCGGCACAGAGAAGGGCTTCGTTTTTTGTTTCCTCCTGCGCACGGCGGGAAAAGGCAGTCCCGCCCAACGCTGCTGTAAGTAAAAAGGTCAGCCCCAGCAGAATGGCTGAAAGCAGCCGCATATTTCGGTTAATTGCGTCAAACATCATAACCTCCATTCCGTCGCCCTACAGTCGGCACAAGCAGTGATTCAATCTTTTATTTAAGCGTCCCCGATCTTTGAGGGAGGCAGGCCTTGTAGCCTACATTCCGCACCGTTTCAATCAATTCTCCCCCTTCGCCCAGCTTTTGCCGCAGCGTTCGGATGTGTACGTCCACGGTGCGGGTTTCCCCTTCAAAATCCGTGTCCCACACCAGATTCATCAGCTGATCTCGGGTGAGCACCATGTTTTTATGCAAGAGCAGCTGGCGCAGCAGCTCAAATTCTTTGTAGGTCAGGGTAATTTCCCGATCATTGACCAGTATCCGCCGTCCCTTTTCGTCCATGGTAATACATCCCAGGCGCAAGGCAGCTGGCTCCGGCTCCCGCCGCCGCAGCCCTGCTTTTACTCGGCTGAGCAGCTCCATAATATCAAAGGGCTTGGTCATATAATCGTCTGCCCCGGCGTCCAACCCTCTGATTTTATCCATCTGAGAGGATTTTGCCGTCAGCATAATGACATAAGCGTCCTGTGTTTTGGCATTTTTGCGGATCTGCTCCAGCAGCGTCAGCCCGTCTGCGTCCGGCAGCATAATATCCAGCAGCACCGCGTCGGGGACTGCATCCTCCGTTCCCTGCCAGAAGGCGGCACCGGTTTCATAGCCGCGGACGGTATAGCCCATGGTTCGCAGAGTGTATTCCAGCAACTCGCGAATGGAGCTGTCATCCTCCACGCAGTCAATCCGAATCATACCCGTCTCCTCCTTTTTCTTATTATGATACATAAAATACGTTAAATCAGTGATCCTAATCCTGTAAAATTTATGTTAAAATTGCACCTTTTCTGTTTTTATTGTAGCACAGCGAAAATGAAAATGCAAGAGGGTTTGACGAAATAGGATCTTTATGGTATAATAAAATATTATGAGAATAGAAAGGATCGACCGGTATGACAAAAACAAACGCAATGCGCCAGTTGGAAAAAGCCGGAATTTCTTATCAGGCGCTTTTTTATGAAGTGGATGAGTCGGATTTGTCCGGAATGCATATTGCCGCACAATTGCAGGAGGATCCGAACCGAATTTTTAAAACCCTGGTGGCAAGGGGAGAGAAACACGGGGTTTGCGTCTTTTGTATCCCGGTGTGCCGGGAAGTGGATTTGAAGCTGGCAGCCAAGGCCGCCGGGGAAAAACGGGTGGAGCTGGTAGCGGTAAAGGAGCTGCTGGGCTTGACCGGCTATATCCGGGGCGGCTGCTCCCCTGTGGGAATGAAGAAAAAATACCCGACTTATATAGAGGCGTCCGCCTTGGATTTCCCGCAGATTGCGGTCAGTGCCGGTGTGCGGGGCTGTCAGCTGATGGTAGAGCCGCAGCGGCTGATCGCATTTACCAATGCGACGCCCTGCCATATCACCGTTTCATAGCGGTGAAAGACGAAGGAAAAAGTAAATCGAATTTACAGAAAAAACTTCACACGCCCAAGTAAGGAGAACGGATAAAATGAATTATAAAAAAACGCTGGCGGCAAGCTTTATCGGCTATATTGTGCAGGCAGTGGTGAATAATTTTGCCCCTCTTTTGTTCCTGTTGTTTCGGCAGGAATGGGGGCTGACGGTAGATCAGGTTGCCTTTTTGGCTACCTTTAATTTTGGTACTCAGCTGGTGATCGATTTGCTTTCGTCCCGGTTTGTCCATCGGATCGGCTATCGGGTCAGCATTGTGCTTGCCCATGTCTGCGCTGCAGTAGGGATGGCGGGGCTTGCATTTTTGCCCCAGGTATTGCCCAGCCCATATTTGGGGCTTTTGGTTTCCATCTTTTTTTATGCCATCGGCGGGGGGCTGATTGAAGTATTAGTAAGCCCCATTGTGGAGGCGTGTCCTACCAAGCGTAAG
>CAKSSZ010000042.1 GCA_934489915.1 uncultured Clostridia bacterium
CTGCTATTCAAATCAACCACCTCCTTCTCATAGTAATAGGTGCACAGCTTTTCAATTCTCCCCCTAAAAATGAAAAGTTGCAGCAAAAAATTTATTTGCTGCAACTTTTCTCATGTGATCAAATGAAATTTTTCATATGCGCTTTGACTGCCAGAATCAATGCAATGGCAGTAATCGGGACTGCATACCCCAATTGCAATATCACGCCGTCTGTTTTCATCAGCATATTAAAAATTGCATGAAAGGTAATGGTCACGCACAAAAGCCCGAAAATTCCCGCCGCCTGAAAAAAAGAGGAACGGCGGAACAATTTCAGCCCGTACCCAATGACAAAGGCACAGGTGATATGCATGGCGCCGGTGGAAAACCCTCGGATCACCGAATGCCACAGATCATCCGTTCCGTTCCCGAGCAAGAAACAAATATTTTCAAACGTAGCAAACCCAATGGCAATATTAAACACTATATTGCTGCCCTCCGCCCCATCGGCTTCAAAAACCAACAAATAAAAGACCAGCGGCAGCAGTTTGACTGTTTCCTCCACAACCGGCGTAATCTCCAGCACTGCCATTGCAGAATCCGTGTGGTATAAAACGGTAAAAAATGTGTTCAAATAGGCCGATACAATGCAGCAAAGAAACCCAAGCACAATAAACAAATAATTTTTTCTATTGGCACGTTCTGTTCCAATTGCAGCAATCAGGAACGGGGCGGTCAGACAAATAAAAATATTTTCTATATTGTAAGACATCCTTTCCCCTCCCTATACTGTGCAATCGTTAAGAAAATCAGCGCCGGGTTCAACAGCAGCGTATCTGTAATAAAATACGGATTGAAAAGAAAATCATCAATCCACAGGTAAGAAGAAAGCCAAAGCAAATACTCCGCACCGTAAAAAAGCAGCGTTGCAAGACATACGGCGGCTCTGCCTTTCTGCCCCTTCCGTCTGGCAAACAACAGCCCCTTTGCCCCGTAAAATCCGCACACGGCAATGGCGCTCCCCATCAGAATATTTTCTAAATAGCTCCCTCTCTGCCAGAAAAAAACACACATGGCAAAAGAAAAAGCAGGAAAACACCAAGGGAACACCCCACTCTTACAGCGTCTTTCCTCCGGCGGCATTTCCCAAAGCAGGCGCAAAGACAAAAAAATATAAGAAGTTGTCCAGTTCAATTCCGAAACACAAAATACCTGGGGTGCACATTGGAACAAAGCCAAATAAAGCGCCCAATAAACAATCCCAATCCAAAAGCTTAAATAAAACAACGCCAGAAACAGCCATGCATTACTTCTCTGCCGAACCGCGGAAATACAGGCATAGAGTCCGCAAATGCTGACGCAGCACAACTGTAAAAGATTATCTGCCAGCTCCATCCTCTTCATCCTCCTCCCGCCTTTTTTCACGGAATACCCGGCATAACAGAGTAACCGAAATTCCCAGCAGGAAAGCCACAATTCCAACGGATACATATCCCCAAAGGCGCCCCATCGCAAAGGTGCTGGCCACACTTCCCGCCGGTGCTTGTACCAGACTTGTTTCTGCCTCCTCCGCCAAAAAATAAGAGGATGCCACAATCAACCCCATGCACACCAGATAGGCCGCAGCAACCAGCCCACGGCTTTTTTTCCTCTCATTTTGTTTTTGTATCGCTTCCGCCCGTTTTTGTATCTGTACCATTCTTTCTTCCGTTGAACGCATTTTGAATCCCTTCCCTTTCCAGCAAAGGCCGGATATTCTTTTTCCCCAGCTGCAGCAGCTTATCAATTTGCTTTACCGTTTTATGCAGCACCGAAGCTGCGTCCTGATAGCTCAGCCCTTCCATATAAACCAGGTAAAGTGCCTCCCGCTGCGCCGAATGTAACCCTTGCATACATCGGTGAAGCTGCTCGTTTCTTTCCCGTTCCACCACGGCGTCCTCAAAGGCATGCTCCACATAAAAATCCACCTGTTGTTCCGAAAGCAAATAAAACCGCCTCCGTTTTCTCAAAAACATGAGAGCATGATTTCTGGCCGCCTTATATAAATAGCTGCGAAAACTGCTTTTGATATGAGGACGTCTGACAATCAGATATGCAAAGACATCAATCAGCAAATCTTCCGCATCATGCATATTTTTCACATATCCGTTGATATAAAGGGTTAATCTGTCGCCGTATTGCTCCAACAATGCCTCCAGAGCCGCTCCGTCTCCTGAAAGATATTGCCGGTAAAGCGTCATATCGTCCATCACACATTCCCCTCTCTTTTGTCATCCTACAGAATCTGCGCAAACGCACGGACAGGGCTGCCGTCTCCGCCCTCCTCATCCGCAATCAACAAAGGGGCAGCCACAAACAGAAATCCACTTTCCGGAAGTTGCTCCAGGTGATATAACCCCTCCACAATTGCCTTGCCGCTGCCCAGAATCAAACGGTGAATCCCACAATTGGTAGAGCTGTTGTCAACCGACGGCGTATCGAACCCGAACAGCGCCGCTCCCCGCTCCAGCAGGGCTTGCACAGAATCCGGATGGAGAGTCGGCACACGGGTAAAATAATCTGCGGTTCCACGCCGCTTTTGCCAACCGGTATCCAACAGAACCGCCCCGCCTGCCGGAACCGTTTCGCATTCTTCCCGGGTCAAAACAATGACCTCCTCCGGCTGCGCCGAACGCCGCAATACCACCCCTGGGCTTACGCACTCCTCCAAGGGAAAGGAAGAAATTTTAGCCCCATCCTCCACAAAATGATAAGGCATATCAATATGCGTTCCGGTATGGCTGCCCATCGTAAGCAGGCTGATATGGCACTTTCCCTTTTTCTCCTCAGAGGCATCCTGAATCCTCACCGCCGGATCATTGGGATAAACCCCCATACCGGTTCTGATGGGGAGCGATAAATCAATCAGCTTCATTTCGTGCACTCCTCTCGCAAAATAGCGTCGGCCAACCGAACGCCGTCCGCAGCGGCAGACATAATGCCGCCGGCATACCCCGCCCCTTCGCCGCACGGATACAGTCCCTTGCAGGAAACAGACTGATGCTGTTCATCTCGCAGAATCCGCACCGGGGAGGAGCTTCTGGTTTCCACTCCGGTTAAAACGCTGTCATAGCGGTCAAACCCTTTTAATCGCTTGCCAAGCTCCGTTAAGCCGCAGCGCAATGAATCGGAAATATCTCCCGGCAGGCATTCATCCAAAGAACATAAGACCACCCCCGGCTGATAAGTCGGCTGCACCTCCCCTAAATCACGGCTGGGACGGCGCAGCAGAAAATCCCCCACAAGCTGAGCAGGCGCCCGATAATCACCGCCGCCGACCCGAAAAGCCGCCCGCTCCAGCTGTTCTTGCAGCCGAACACCGGCAAAGGCATCCTCCGTCGGATTCACCCCAACCAGCAAAGCACTGTTGGCATTTTCCCCGTCCCGGGCATAGTCGCTCATACCATTCGTTACAACGCCGCCCTGACCGGACGCCGCCGCAACCACCCGTCCGCCGGGACACATGCAAAAGGTATAAACCCCTCTTCCGTTGGGCAAATGAGCTGACAACTTATAATCCGCAGACCCGATTTGCGGAACCGATCTGCCAAACTGCGCCCGATCAATTTCCCGCTGCAAATGTTCAATCCGTACCCCTACGGAAAAGGGCTTCGGCTCCAGCAAAATCTTTTCCTCCCACAACATTCGGAAGGTATCCCGCGCACTGTGACCAATAGCCAAGATCAACCGATTGGTTTTCAGCTCCCGCAGCTCTCCGTCCCGGCAATAACGCACCCCAACCAGTTTTCCGCCGTCTGTAATTAAGCCGTTTAAGGTACTTTGAAAACGCACCTCACCCCCCAGGCGGATCACTTCCTCCCGCAAGCGGCGCACCATTTGCTCCAACCGATCTGTCCCGATATGGGGCTTATTCAGCCATACGATTTCCTCCGGTGCACCAAAACGCACCATTTCCCGCAAAATATAGAAAGCATAAGGACTTTTTGTCCCAGTAGTCAGCTTGCCGTCCGAAAAAGTACCGGCGCCGCCTTCTCCAAATTGCACATTAGAGTCCTGCACCAAGGCGCCCCCTGCCCAAAACCGTGTTACATCCTGCTTGCGTTCCTCAACACATTTTCCCCGTTCCAGCACAATCGGACGCGCTCCCGCTTTTGCCAAAGTCAGCGCCGCAAACATCCCCGCCGGGCCAAACCCCGCAATGACCGGCCGCCCCTTGAGCACCGTGCAAGGAGGGGTATAAACCGTCTCCCGTTCCATAGATACCCCCGGGCGGGAATGATACCGTTTCTCATCCGGTACCTCCACCTCCACGGTGTAAACAAATTTTAAGTCCTGTTTTTTGCGTGCGTCTACAGATCGCTTCACAATCCGCAAAGAAGAAATTTTGCCGCACCCCAGGCGTTTTGCAGCCAGCTGTTCCAGCTCTCCTTCTCCATGCTCCACCGGCAGCGTTAAATTGGAAATCCGAATCATTGCGCCGCCTCCTGTCCCGCCGTGATACCGCTCGCCCAAGCCCACATCAAATTATAGCCGCCGCAGTCTCCATCCACATTCAAAAGCTCTCCGGCTGCATATAATCCGGGCACTAACCTGGATTCCAACCGTCCCGGAGTAAATTCCCCGGTATCTGCTCCGCCTACCGTCACCTGCGCTTGCTCCCAAGACAGCGTACCGGCCACCGTAAAACGCATTCCTTTAATTTCTTTTGCCAAAGACGGCAAATCTACCTCTTGAATGGCCGCCATCGGTACCCAGACCCGATCGCACAACGCCTGTGCAATTTGTTTATGAAACATACCGGTAAATAAATGCTCCCGATCCCGCTCCTGTAGCATCTCCAGCACATGTTCTTCACCCGGCAGCAAATCCAGCGATACCTCCGCTTTTTTCCCTCGGTGCATTGCCACCAAAGACGAAAAATTCATCATAGGGATCCCGGAAAGGCCATAATTTGTGAACTGGATTTCACCCGTTTCTTCCGCTGTCGGGCGGCCGTCTATCAGCAGCGTTGCCGTCGCCCAGCACCGCACCCCCCGCAGACCCTTCATCTGCCCCGATTCGCACTTCATCGGCACCAGCCCCGGTGAAAGCCTGGTAATATGGTGCCCTAAGGAGGATAAAATTTCATAACCGCTTCCATTAGAGCCCAACACAGGAGAAGCCTTTCCCCCTGTTGCTAAAATCAGGCGGTCACAGGAAAGAGTCTCACGAATTCCCTGAATCAAAAACCCGGCCGAACGGGGTAAAATCCCTTTTACTTCAAATTCGGTTTTCAAGCGCACGCCCCATCTTGCCGCTTCCTGCCGCAATACGTCCAGCACAGCTGACGCATGGTTTGACAAAGGATACACCCGCCCGTGATCTGTCCGCACCAGCAGACCTGCCCGGCGGAAAAAGCTATACATCTCCCGTTTTCCAACCCGCTCAAACACAGCAGAAAGAAAGGCAGGGTCTCCCCGATAACAATCCGGGCGCAGCTCTGTATTGGCAAGGTTACACCGCCCGTTCCCGGTGGCCATGATTTTTTTCCCAACCCGATCCAACCGCTCCAAAACCGTCACCTGAGCGCCCTGCTGCGCTGCCGTAATCGCCGCAGCCAACCCGGACGCACCACCGCCGATCACTGCAATTTTTGTCATCCCCGACCCCTCCTTTTTGTTTTAAAAATTACTCCGGCTTCAATTGAATTAAGCCAAAGCTCCCGCTCTTTTTCCATTGCACCCGCACACCATCCTGCGTTTTTTCTGCCGTAACGTCACCATATATCACGCAAGGAACCCCGGGCAAAGAATAAGTCATTTGATCCCGGCTTGTCATCTCCCGAAAGACCAGCAGATAACTCTCCCCTTCATTCTGCGCATAAAACCCGGTCAGACTTTCTCCCGAGGGACGCTCTCCCACCGGAGTAATCAAGGCGCTCTGCAAGCCAGAGCGGACTTTTTTGTATACCGAAATCACCTTTTTTAACAGTACAAAATCCTCCTGCTCCAGCCCGCTCATTTCCATCCACAGCAAAGGATGAGCCACCATGGCAATCCCAAACAAATAATCCATCGGATAGTTTGCGGGGGCATAGGGATCGCCCTGATAATTCTGCCGGTTTCGTTTGGGATTCAGCACTTCCATCTGCAATCGCTGTGCCGGAACAAATCGGCTGATATCCCACAAATTCCGCAATGTGTCATGAGGGAAATAGTTTCCCCAATCCGTATAACGGTTTTCCACAAACAAGGTGCCATACTGCTTCTGGTAGAAATATCCCCAACGCACCTGAGCGGTAATATCAAAATTAAAATCCACTGCCCCTTCGGTTTCACGCTTCACCATTTCTACCATGCGCCGCAGGTTTCGGTCTCCGCGCTTGTCCTTTAAGTGAATTCCGTCCAGCTTAAAAGAAGCAATTTTGTAAGAACGATACAACTGAATCATCGTTTGCGCATCCTTTTCCCAACGAGCATAGGAGTCGGTTGCGTCAGGAGAAAACCACAAAGCAAGCCGAACGCCCTTCTCCTGTGCATAAGCGCAGATCGGCTCTAATCCTTCCGGAAACTTTTGCAAATTAACCGTCCAAAAATCCGGCATAACATCATAATAGCTCCCCCAGGCACCATCCTGTTTCAGCTTGGAATTTGCCGTAACTCCCTTTTGCCAGCCGTCATCAATCTGCACAATATCAATTCCTAAGTCAGCCGCACAATCAATCTCACGGCGGATAAAAGCGTCACATACGGCTGTGTCCTGATTCCGGTCACCCCAGGTATTGGACATCACATAAGTCTCCGTCCGGCAAACGCGTCTGTAAAATTTCTTATATTCTTCCAACGCCTGCTCTCCCGTGCAAAAACCAATGGCGGTTCCGTAGCAAAAATCGCCTGCTTCATCCAGCACACCGCAATCCAGCCCACTCCCCCGTACACACAAATATTCTTCCGGGTAGATTACTACGTCCGGACCGGTTTGATTCAGCCTTGCGCCCCGGCACGGTGCTTCCCGTACAACGGTCAATCCCGTACCGTCCAGTTGGTCGGTCACCCGGAACAAGTCGCCGTAATAGGTTTGACGGCCGAAACGGTACAACCATTCCTGCTTTTCTTCTACCAAATTGTTATATCGGTCGGTCACATCCCGAAGAGATGTAATTTGAATTTCCATATGCCGCTGCTGCAAACCAAAGGCCTCGACGCTATCCGTCTCCGGTACAATCGGTTCCTCCCAATGCTTCACCACAACAGCGTTTTCATTTCCGTCTGCCGCAGCCTCTGTTTCCTTTTGTGGCAAGCAAAGATTGCCGCACACATAAAGCCGGGTAGAAAAAAAGGGACTGTCGTCAAACAGCAGAAAAGAAATTTCCACCATGTGGCTGCTCCCCATACATTGCAAAATGACCCGCAAGCCATCCTTGCCCACCTTACGGCTATGAACGGTGGAAACATACTGCTCCAAAGGATCCAGGCAAAAAAGAGAAACCTGCTGACTTCCTTCCCACCGCTTTCCTGTAACCCGATCCCACAAATATAAGCTCATGGGGCGCGGGGAATCCATTTGAATTGCCCGCTCCCATTTTTCATTCCCAAAATATAATCGCCCTTGCTCTATGCGCAAATAGCACTGTTCCATCTCTTCTCCCCCTGATAAAAAGAAAAAGGGGAAACATACGCTTTTGTAATCGGCGTTCGTTACCCCTTTCCGGTTCCTTATAAAATAGCCATCAACCTTTGACAGATCCTACAGTCAGACCCTGTACAAAGTATCTCTGGAAGAACGGGAAGACCAGCAAAATCGGTCCTACCGCCAGCACAGCCATTGCCATACGCATACTTTCCATCGGCAGACTGCTTGTATCAATCATCATACCTGTCAGCTCAATATTTTTCATAATTTCCTGCATGTTCCGCAGCATGGATTGCAGCAAATATTGCAGCGGATACAATTCCTGTTTATTGATGTACAGCATTGCAGGCATCCACGCATTCCAGTAACCCAGCATCTGCAGCAAACCGATGGTTGCCAAAGCCGGCGTAGAAAGAGGAATGATAATTGTTACAAAAATCTTCAGCTCCCCGGCACCGTCGATGGTGGCAGATTCAATAATAGAGGAAGGAATCTGCTGGAAGAAGGTTCTCATAATAAAGATGTTCCAAACGTTGATCATACCGGGTAAGATCATTGCCCAGTAAGTATTCTGCGTGTGCAGGTATTGAGTCATCAAAATGTACCCGGGCACCATACCGCCGCCAAACAACATGGTAAAGAACATGTAGAAGGTGACCCGGCTTCTGTATGCAAAGTCATGTCTGGAGATCGTGTATGCACACATTGCGCCGATGATGGTGGAAAGTATTGTACCTACAGCGGAAATGATAATTGTAACTTTATAGGAAGTTAAAATATTGCTTGCGCTGGTGAATATGTATTTATAGGCGCCCCAGTCAACATTCTTGGGGAGCAGCTGATAACCGAAATTTACAATATCAGCGTCCGAGGTAACGGAAATTGCAAACAATGTCCAAATCGGAATAATAAACACCAATGATAAAATGATAAAGAAAATATGAATCACAATTTTGCTGATTCGTTCTGACTTTCTAACGACCTGTGCCATTTATATTCACCTTCCTTTTTTAGTATAATGCATTTTCCGGATTGATTTTCTTCACAATCCAGTTGGTCAGAAGCACTAAGACCAAACCAACAATGGACTGTACCAAACCAACCGCTGTTGACAAGCCCATGCTACCGCTTTGCAGTGCACGGAAGGTAAAGGTTTCAATAACGTCGGTAGTCGGCAGCACCATGGTAGAACCCATTGGCAGCTGATAGAACAAACCAAAGTCAGAGTTGAAAATCTTACCTACTGCCATGATAGACAGAATTGTAATCGTCGGATACAGGAAGGGCAGGGTGATGTACCGAGTGATCTGCGGCCGGGTTGCACCCTCGATAGAAGCCGCTTCAAAATATTCGGTATCAATCCCCATCAAGCTGGCGTAATAAATCAACGCATTCATTCCGACGCCTTTCCAGATACTTGCAATCGGAATAATGAAAATCCATGGCCCCGGATTATTATACCAGTCAACCGAATTCCAGCCAAAGTACTTGGTTCCCCAAACATTCAGCATACCGGAACGAACATTCAGGAACGCATATAAAATGTATGCCGCTACAACCCAAGACAAAAGGTGAGGGATAAACATCATTGTCTGATAAAAACGAATTAAAATTTTATTGGACAGTTCATACAAAAGCAGTGCCAGCAGAACCGAGAACACGATACCGGACACAATGAAGAATGCATTGTATCCCAAAGCATTTCGGGTTACCCGCCATGCGTCTGAGGATTGGAAGAAGAACTTAAAGTTATTCAAGCCTTCCCACTGACTGCCGAACATGCCAAGATTGTACTTGAAGTTTTTAAATCCAATGATAATACCAACCAAAGGAGCATAGTTAAAAACCAGCAAATACAGTAAAGCCGGTATGGCTAAACAGAGTAATGTCCAGTTCTTTTTAAACACGTGCCATGCCGAATACCTTTTCGGTACATAATTTTCCGGCAAATTTACTGATG
>CAKSSZ010000043.1 GCA_934489915.1 uncultured Clostridia bacterium
CGTCTGGCACACTCTCTGGGACATCCATCAAAAAGAACAAATCATTGCAGGGCTGACAGAAGAAATGCTGGAACGGTTAAAACGGCGGGACGCACTTTATAAAAGAGAGCAAATTCCGGCTTCCTATCACTTTAACCCGGCAGAGCTTGCCTTTGAATTGGATCGGCTTGCGGCAGAATGTAACATCCGTGTAAGACTCCACACAAAGGTTTGCGGTGTTTCCACAAGGGAGGGAGCCGTAGATGCAGTCTTCATTGAGGATCAGGACGGAAGGGGCGCCATCCGTGCCGGGTTTTTTATTGACTGCACCGGGGACGGAGATGTTATGAAGCTTTTGTCTATGCCCTGCTTCACCAATCAATGGATCCAGCCTCCGTCTGCCTGCTGCCACTTACTTGGTGAGCTGGAGCAGGTAGATATTCCCAAACTCGTGTCAGAGCACGCCGCCGAATTTGGATTGGAAAACGATTGGGGCTGGAGCTCCCCCGTGGCGGGCTGCCCGGGGCTTACCATGCGAGCGGATCATCACGTTTTCGGCGTTCGGTGCGACCGTGCCGCCGACCTTACCCGTGCCGAGCAAATCGGACGGAGTCAAATGAGGGGCTTTCTGGATTTGCTGCGCAAATACGGCCGCTCTGACACCCATTATGCCATCACCAATATCGCGTCTTATATCGGCGTGCGGGAAACGGTGCATTATACCACAAAATTCAAAGCAGAACGCCTGCCGCTGTTCAGCGGCGCCCAATATCCGGATGTCATTGCAAAGGGAACCTATCCCTCCGATGTGCATCATGGCAACAACATGGGAATCACATTTTGGTATTTGGACGGCACACGTCTCACCTCCTACGGAAGAAATACCAGAATGGAAACAGGCAACTGGCGGGAAGAGCATCAAATCACAGGTGCCCCGGCTGCCTATTATCAGGTTCCCTTTTCCATTCTCGTGCAAGAACACTGGCGCAACCTCATTCCCGCCGGCAGAATGTTAAATGCAGACAGCGGCGCCTTCGGCGCCCTGCGGGTCATGGTGAATTTAAATCAGATGGGAGAAGCCGCCGGCTGTGCCGCCGCCATTTGCCTGCAGGAAAACCGAGCCATTTATGAAATAGACGGGTGCAAGGTGCGTGCCCTATTAAAAAAGGGTGGCTCCGCTTTGTAAGGCCGCTTCCGTCCCTTCGACAAAATCAGACATAATTTTTGATAAAATTACAAAAAATGATTGACAAAAAGCAAAAAAAATTATATAATTGTTTCTGTAATTTTATACGAAAGGATGTCTGATATGAAAGACACAAAAAGACTTGCGGCAATGCTGGGATGTCTGGTATTTCTGTTCGTGCTGATGCTGCCCATGTTCAGCTTTGCAGAATCCGCCCCCGCCTCCACTGCCGACACCTATGTTTTTGAGGATGATGACGGCATTCACACCCTCGACCTCACAGATTCTGACGACGCAAATGCTTATTTCACGGATGACCATTATAATGAAGATATTGCCTCAACCGACGGCAATTTCAAAGCAAGAAGCGAAACCGCAACCGCAACCCAGCGGGAAAGCATTCCGTTTTTTGCAACCTTCTGGGCAATCATCCCGCCGGTTATTGCCATTGTGCTTGCCCTGATTACCAAAGAGGTGTATTCCTCTCTGTTTATCGGGATTGTGGTAGGCGGTCTGTTCTCTGCCGGCTTTCACCCTGTGTCTGCCATGGACAACCTGTTAAATGAAGGACTGATTGCCGCAGTATCCGGTACCGCCGGCATTTTCATCTTTCTGGTGGTTTTAGGCGTAATTGTGGCGCTGGTGAACAAAGCAGGCGGCAGCGCGGCCTTTGGCACATGGGCGCAAAAAAATATTAAATCCCGCTCAGGCGCTATGATTGCCACCTTTGTGCTGGGTGTTCTGATTTTTATTGATGACTACTTTAATTGTCTTACCGTAGGCTCGGTGATGAGACCGCTGACCGACAGAAACAAAATTTCCCGGGCGAAGCTTGCGTATCTGATCGACGCAACCGCAGCGCCCGTATGCATGATTGCTCCCATTTCCTCCTGGGCTGCGGCTGTTTCCAGCTACGCCCCCGAGGGTCAGGGACTTTCCATGTTTATCAAGGCCATCCCCTTTAACTTTTATTCCTTGCTGACCTTCGTATTTATTTTGGCTCTGACCGCTATGAAATTTGATTACGGTCCCATGAAGCTGCACGAATATAATGCAGTGAAAAAGGGTGATCTTTACACCTGCGGCGACCGTGTGGACGAAGCAGCCGATCAGGAAACCGTATCCTCTAAGGGAATTGTACTGGATTTGGTATTCCCCATCGCAACTTTGATTGTGGTATGCGTTCTGGCATTGATTTATGTAGGCGGCTTCTTTGACGGCAAGAGCTTTGTAGACGCCTTTGCTAATACAGACGCAACCGTCGGCCTTCCCTGGGGCGGTATTATTTCGCTGGTGATCACCATCATCTATCTGCTGATCAGACGCAGCATTACTTTTAAAGAAGCAATGGACAGCATTCCGAAAGGATTTATTGCAATGGTTCCCGCCATTCTGATTCTGACCTTTGCCACCTCCTTAAAGAACATGACCGGTCTTTTGGGCGCAAAGGTTTTCGTGGCGGGCATTGTAAACGGCGCGGCTGCCGGCTTTACCAACTTCCTGCCGGCTATCATCTTCCTGGTTGCGGTTGGGTTATCCTTTGCAACCGGTACCTCTTGGGGAACCTTTGGAATTCTGATCCCCATTGTAACGGCAATTTTCCCGCCTACCAATCCCATGCAGGTCATCGGTATGTCGGCATGCTTGGCAGGCGCAGTTTGCGGCGATCACTGCTCGCCCATTTCGGATACGACCATCATGTCCTCTGCCGGCGCGCAGTGTAACCACTTAAATCACGTTTCCACACAGCTTCCGTATGCATTTACAGTCGCAGCGGTTTCCTTTGTGTCATACATTATTTCCGGCTTTGTAAAAGAGTGGTACATTTGCCTGCCCATCGGTATTGTACTGATGATTGCGGTACTCTTTGGCATCAAAGCAATGACCAAGCAGCAAGCAGAAGAATAAAAACAGTTTAAAACGCAGGGGATACAGTGAATTGATTTCGCTGTATCCCCTGTTTCTGTATCAATACAATATTCTTCCGTTAAACCGCACAAAAATCAACAGTCAGTCATTTTCATTCACAGCCATTTTTCTCCTGTCATATAACATAGGTACTTTAACTCGACTTATATCAAACATAAATTGTAAAATATCTATCGTCATCAGAAGAATAATCATCTGCTGTCGCATAAGCACACATATCAAGTTTTCGAAAATACCCACCGCTGTGCAAGGTCACAGCATAACATGCCAGCACGCTTGGATCCTCACTCTTCTGATAAACAGCCTCCACCTCAAAGCAGGTGCCGCAAATTGTCTCAAACGAAAACATCTCTGTTTCATTCCAGCCCGTTTTTTTACTTTTGGCAAGTAAGAGCGGACCATAGGTAATAAAGGAACAACGCTTCTTTTCCATAAAATCGCACGATAGCGCTCTTCCTTTTGTTCCATACGGCGTCCAACGCAAAATATGAAAATCATCTTTTTCATAATCCGGAACTTCAAACGGAAAATCATGAATCTGCGCTTTAAAATTAAAATCAAGAGAAATATTGGATTCACCGGGCTGAACCACTATTTTGTAATATCCGTTCGAAGTGGATGACAAGGCTATTCCATTAACGGAAGCATGTTCTCCGATCATCTCCGGTATTCTGAGATACATGTTAAATTGCTGTCGATTTTGAACAGTAATATTCAAAATACCTTGCTGCAAATAGCCATCGGAGATTTCTATTTTTATCTCAGAACCATTCATATCCACTACGCCCGTCAAGGGACAAAACAAGTTGACATATAAACCGTCCCGTCCCTGCATCAGCGCAAACTGAGTTATATTGATATAGCCCCTGGGGATATTATCCAAACAGCATTGATTATATTTTGTGCCGGATTGTCCTTCGGCAATCATATTTTTACAGTTGGATCGAACCGCTCTTGCGCCCCACGTCCCATCATCAGACACCGAAGCCAAAAATGCATTATAAAATGCCTTTTCTGCTGCATTTGCATATTTCACATTTCCTGTCAGAGCAAACAATTCCGTACACATTCTCATCCAATGAATTACATCGCACGGCTCAGAAAGTGCATTTTCAATTACAGATGCATGAGCAAAAATATCATTAAATCCAACCGAACCCATCACATTTGATTCATTTTCCTGCAATAAATCATGCATACAAATAACGGCGTCCAGGTATTTTTCCGTTCCGGTTACACGATACAATTCCAAAAGTCCATCCAGACAGGACATCATTTCATAGGCCTTTGCCCATAAATGGCTGTCCGGATACCAGGTATGAATTGGCTTTTTCAGCAATGCGTTTCGGATGATGTTGGGCTTTTGATCCTTGTTATTGTCCCAGTGTTCAGCAATCTGAATACAATATTTTAAAAGTTTTTCATCACCCACAAGCCGGTATAAAATAAGCAAAGGCTTCAAGAGAGAACTGCTGGGCAGACCACAAAAATTTTTAGTCCCCGTTTCCCATAAGGGAATCCTGTTTTTTTCAAGCTCATTCATGAGCTGCATTGCCAGCTTATACGCCGCTTTTAAAATGGTTTGATTATCCGTTAACTCAGCACATTCAATCAATCCCCAAAGCGTATATTTCCTGCACCATATATTCCAATTCCAATCGCAATTCCACCCCATAACAGCAAAAGCCTGTACAGGATCCGGAGAAAACACATTCATGCTATCACGATAAGAATTCAGATAGCCGTCCTCCCGGGCAAACAAACATACTCGTAACGCAACTTTTTCAATCCATTTCTTCAGCTCATAATCCTTGGTATATCTACAAACTCTGCAGGCACTCAACATAAGCTTTCCCCAAAATTCGCCGCTCCAATGCCCCACGACAGTTTGATCATCCCGCGGATATTTCAAAGCATCCTCAGCTTCTTGATAAATTTCACTCTTTGCAAAATCAGAAAAAATACGATTTTGGAAAAAGCGGTTCATATATTTTTCTATAAAGCCATTCAATTTGGTATCGCCAATTTCAGCAAATTCAAACCGGTTCTTTTTTTTATACTTTACCTGATATTTCATATAAACTCCTCCTGATTCGTTTTTTTCTGAGAGTAATTATTATAGGTTCATTCCTCTTGAAAATTATTCGATTTCATATTTCTCCTGTTCTTGCCATCAACACCACCGTCTCCACATGGGGCGAGGAAACAGTGTTGATGTCAGGTTGCCCCAATAGTTCTCGGGAACAAATCGACTGACTGTCTTTGTCTCAAATAACATCGATAGTTCTCGGTAACATATCAAGCCTACGTTAGATTACTTTTACCAAGATTACATTTTGAACATAGAGTTTGTAGGTTTTCAATCACGGTCTCGCCACCCTTTGACCAAGGAACGATATGATCTACATGAAGTACAACAGATGGATCTTTTGCCGGAGACGCACCACAAGCACAGCATTTAAAATTGTCACGAGCTAACACCTTAAATCTCAAGCGAGTATTGATATTTCTTGATGTTCGATGTTTTGGCAGAGTTACTGCCTCATTTTCTTTCTCTGATTTATTGCTTGTACTATTTCTGATAGTGTCAGGCTCAGAAACACATGACTGATATTCACTTTCTGTAGAATTTATATATTCTACAAATGCCTCTAATGCTTTACGCCATCCTCCAAATCTTCTTTTAAATGTATCGATAGAATAGTTACAGATTCCTGCTTTGGTTATATTGGTCGAAGTCGGTTGCCGCCCCAATAATCGCCACATCCGCTCAATTTCATCAAAGCATTCCTGCTCGGTTATTCTATCTTTGGTGAATCCTGTAGGTTCTAGTCCGGCTTTTTTCAGGAAATCATTCCATTTGCCAAAACGAGAGAAAATATATTCAGCAGAATACTTGCCATATTTTCTATATTCCTCATATGGAACAGTCTTTTTGTTGATAAGGTTAGCAACTCTTCTTAAATCATCAAAGTATTCTTCGTCAGAAATCAATTTAAGCTCAGCTGAATTCCGTTCGGTTCTTAACCCGGCCAAAGTCAGAGCATTTTTCCATGTTCCAAAATGTGCTTGGATCGCAGTTTGTGAATATTTCCCATACGACTTATATGTTGAGATAGAAATATAATCCTTGCCAAGTGTTGCTGCCGTTTTTTTAATATCAGCTATTATTTCCTCATCTGTCAATTGTGTTTTCCATTCATTTAGTTCAAATTTCATCTTTACCACCTTTCGACAGCAAAACTACCGTCTCCACATGCCCTGTTCTGGGAAACATATCAAAAGGAAACGCCTCTCGACAATGATAACCGAACTGAGAAAAGCTCTGTACGTCCCGAGCAAGGGTGGCGGGGTTGCAGGATACATATATGATCCGCTCCGGTGCCATTTTCCAAACAGCAGCAAGAAGAGCGTCATCGCAGCCACTGCGGGGAGGATCCACCACCAGCAGATCAATTTTTTCCGCAATCTTCGCCGCCGCCAATCCTGCGTCCCCACAGAAAAATTCTGCGTTTGCAATATGATTTTGCCTTGCATTTTCCCGAGCATTTTCGATAGCGGACGGTACAATTTCAACACCGATGGCACGCTTGGCAGCCCGAGCAAACAGCAGCGTCATGGTACCAATCCCGCAATATAAATCCAGCACAGTATCCCGATCAGTCACTCCGGACAGCTCCAAAGCCTTTCTGTAAAGGCGCTCCGTCTGGCTATGATTTACCTGAAAAAAGGAATGGGGTGAAATGGTAAATTGCAGCCAGCAAAGCCGGTCACGAATGACCCCGTCTCCTTGCAGAAAAATCATTTTTTCTCCCAGCACTACATTGGTTTGTTGTAAGTTACAGTTTTGTACTACCGTAACCCCTTCCCCCAGTGCTTGAGTCAGTAAGCGGCAAAGGAGATCCGCATTGGGCAGCCTCTTCTCCGAATTGGTTACCACGCAAGCCATACATTCCTCAAAAGTGGAAGAAAACCGCAAATAAAGGTGGCGCACCACCCCTCGGTGCTCCTTCTCATCATAGGGCAAAACGCCTTCCTGCGCCATATAAGAAAGCAATGCGTCAGCCGCTCGGTCGGTGCGGCAATCCTGTAACAAGCACCCCCGACAGGGAACCAACCGATGGGAACGCGCCGCATAAAATCCAACGGCAGCATTTCCCATACTGTCACGCCCCACCGGCAGCTGCACTTTATTGCGATAATGGGTCAGCTTTGGCGACGGCTCCACCGGATGCACTGGGATTTCCAATCCACCAATACGTTGAAAGGCGTCTGCCACCACCTGCCGCTTTAATTCCATCTCTTCCTCATAAGACATGTGCCGTAAATGGCATCCGCCGCAAGACGGGTAGCTTTCACACTCTACTGCCACACGCTGCGGTGACGAGATGGTCAACTCCTTGATTTTTCCGTAACCGTAGCTTTTTTTTACCTTCAGCAGCTGCACACGCGCCTGTTCTCCCCGCAGCATTCCCGGTACAAACAACACAAATTCATCAACTCTGCAAACCGCATTTCCTTCTGCGGTATACCCCTCTGCCGTTACCGTTACCACGTCATTTTTTTGCAGCATTAGACTCCCCTTCTGCGCAAGCGCTCTAAAATTTTTTCAAAATACTCCGGCAAGGGACAGGAAAATGTCATCCTCTCCCCGCTCGTCGGGTGAACAAATCCAATCTCGACTGCATGGAGCGCCTGGGAGTGAAGCCCAAAAGGATTTTTCCCGCCGCCGTACTCCTCGTCCCCCATTACAGGGTGACCGATATGCTGCATATGCACACGGATCTGATGAGTACGACCCGTCTCCAACCGACATTTCACCAAGGTATAATCCCCGAACCGTTCCAGCACCTGATAATGGGTCACAGCATTTCGGGAGTTTTTTTGGGTGACGCACATTTTTTTGCGCTGTGACGGATTTCTGCCGATGGGTGCGTCCACCGTTCCGCTTTCCTCCCGCAGATTGCCCCGCACCAAACACAGGTAGATCCTGCTGCAGGTTTTTTCTTTAATTTGCTCTGCCAAGCTTAAATGCGCCTCGTTGGTTTTTGCCACCACAATCAAACCGCTCGTGTTCTTATCCAACCGATGCACAATGCCCGGGCGAATCACGCCATTGATCCCGGAAAGCTTTCCTTTTGCATGATAGAGCACTGCGTTTACCAGCGTTCCCGATTCATTTCCCGCCGCCGGATGCACTACCATGCCCTTTGGCTTATTGATCACCATCAATTGATCATCCTCAAACACCACATCCAGCGGAATATTTTCCGGCTGCACCTCAAGCGGTTCGGGAGACGGCAAATACAGTATAATTTCATCCCCTGCTGCAACCCGGATACTGCTGCGCACCTTTTTCCCGTTGCACAGCACCTTCCCCTGTTCCATTAATTTTTGTACATAAGAGCGGGTCAGTTCCTCTTCCAGTGTACTGATATATTTATCAATCCGTTCCGGCTCCGCATCAAGCGGTACCGTCCAATGTTTCTCGGTCATGAATCCGCCCCCCGCACAATCAAAATCGCCAGCATTGCCATTCCGACCACTACAAAGCAATCTGCCAAATTAAAAACGGGAAAGGAGAAAAACCGCACCTCTAAAAAGTCAACAACATAAGACAGGCGGATCCGATCCACCAGATTACCGATTGCCCCTGCAAACACCGCTGTCCCACTAAGCAAAAGCGCAGGCTGCGTAATGCGGTAGCGCACCACCAGCCATACCCCGCCGATCAGGATCCCGCAGGTCAGCAGCAATAAAATCCATCTCTGCCCGGATAACATTCCAAAAGCAGCGCCGTAATTTTGCACATAAGTAAAGGAAAATATGCCCTCAATCACCGGAATCTCCCGCTGCAGCTGCAAATAATGCTGCGCCCAATATTTTGTTCCCTGATCCACCGCAAGCAATGCTGCCGCAAACAGGAGATAGGGCAACAGCGCACGTGCTGAAAAGGCTTTTTTTTCAGCCGGCCGTTCTTCTGTTTTTTTCTCTTTTGTCATTTCCATACTGCCTCCCATCCGCAGCGCACCGCTTCCGGCGGTACGCTGCTCTCCAAGCGCACATCGCCCAAACCAAAGGGTAATACAAAGCGCAGCTTACCGTCCTCCGACTTTTTATCCCGCTGCATTGCTGCAAGCATTGTTTTCTCATCTCCGGCCGGGAGCGTTAAGGGTAAGCCCAGCTTCTTTAATAAGGCAGTCACCCGCCCCCGGCTTGCATCCTTTCCCAGATACTCCGCAGCCGCACAAGCGGAAATCAAACCCAATCCCACCGCTTCTCCATGGAACACCGCATGGCGGGTGGCCGCTTCGTAAGCATGACCGAAGGTATGCCCTAAATTCAAAACAGCACGGATTCCGTTCTCCCGCTCATCCTCCGCCACAATCCTTGCCTTGCATTGGCAGCAGAGCGCAACCACTTCTCGCAAGCTTGCTTCCTCTCTCCTAAGC
>CAKSSZ010000044.1 GCA_934489915.1 uncultured Clostridia bacterium
GGAACCGGCCTGACGGTTACCACCTTAGGAGGCGGTGCGCAGCTTCTGACCTCTTCCAAGCCGGTACGTCTGGTACTGCCCGGTCAGGGGGATAAGCTCCTGGCAGTGAAGCAGGCCGACGGAACGTACCGGATCATCAATAAGAGAACCAATCTTTCCGAGGATAGTTTTGCCGCAGCGGAAGCTGCACTGCCCCAGGGCGGCACGGTGAAGCTGGTTTCCGGGGAGGATATGATCGTGTATACCACCTTGCTTGGCGAGCTGGTGACTTATGATTTCTCGTCACCCACGCCTACGCCTTCCGAAACGCCGGATCATAATACCGGCGGCGGTGAAATTCTGCCTCCGTCTCCGAGTGGCGGCGGTGGCCACATCGGCGGCTCCGAGAGTGGCTCTGAACAGCCGCTGAACCAGTCCTTCCGGGATATGGCAGGGCATTGGGCGGCAGAAGCCGTTGCAGCCTTGGCAAAACGCGGCATTGTGACCGGTGTGACCGAGATGACCTTTGAACCGGATCGGGAAATTACCCGTGCGGAATTTGCCACCCTGGCGGTTAAGGCACTTAATTTGAAGAGCAATATTTCCGCCGGATTTACCGATGTGCCGGAGGGAGCATGGTATGTGCCTTTTGTAAATGCGGCAGCCAACGCAGGACTGATTTCCGGCTATGCGGGCGCCTTCCGTCCGGAGGAGCCGATCACCCGTGAGGAAATGGCTGTGGTGGTGATGAAGGCATACGCCCTTCGCGGAGGCAAGGCAGAAGCAGGCGGATTAGAGCAGTTCCGGGATCGGGGAGAAATTTCCAATTGGGCGGCAGGCTCTGTTGCGCAGGCAGTGAAAGCCGGCGTAATCTTTGGTACCACCGACGATACCTTTGCCCCCCGGGAAAATGCAACCCGTGCTCAGGCTGCCGGGATGCTTTGGCGAATGCTGCAAAAAAATTAAAACAGAATGAAATAGGAACAGTCGGCGCCGCGCATCTTGCGGCGCCGACTGTTTTTTTGTAATTGCCGAAAAGGGATGTTGAGAATTTTTGAATAAAATCATGAAAAATTGAGGAATTTGATGAATTTTTTATAAATTATGCTTTTTTGGTTGTAATTTTTCGCTTCTTATGTTATAATGAAAAAGGTTTATAATATCAGTATCAATGCGTGACCGGGGAAAGGGTTACATACACTTGATGAAAAGGAATGATATGAAACGGGGGAGCAGAATGGCGAAAATTGAATTTTCACCTCCTGATATTTCAGAAAATGAAATTAGCAAGGTCGTTGAAGTGATGAAAAGCGGTTGGATTACCACCGGCCCGAAGACAAAGGAATTTGAGCATAACATTGCGGAATATTGCGGAAATTCCTCCAAAAAGGCGGTTTGTCTGAATTCCGCTACGGTATGCATGGAGATGGCGTTACGATTATTTGGGATCGGTGAGGGAGATGAGGTCATCACCACCGCCTATACCTATACCGCTTCCGCCAGCGTGGTATGCCATGTTGGGGCGAAGCTTGTGCTGGTGGATACGCAAAAGGACAGCTTTTTTATGGATTATGACCGATTGGCGGACAGCATTACGGAACGCACAAAGGCGATTATTCCGGTGGATCTTGGCGGCGCCATGTGTGATTATGACAGGATTTTTGAAATTGTCCGGGCAAAACAGAGTTTGTTTCAGCCGAGCAATCGGTATCAGGAAGCACTGGGACATATTCTTGTGCTTGCTGATTCTGCCCATGGGTTTGGGGCAAGGTACAAAGAGCGCAGCAGCGGCAGCGTGGCGGACTTTACCAGTTTTTCTTTTCACGCAGTGAAAAATTTAACAACTGCCGAGGGCGGTGCTCTGACTTGGAACACACTGCCGGGCATTTCGGATGATGAAATTTATCGGGAGCTGATGCTGCTGTCGCTTCACGGGCAATCCAAGGACGCTCTCGCAAAAACAAAACTTGGTGCTTGGGAATATGATATTGTGTCCCCCGCCTACAAGTGCAATATGACGGATATTATGGCGGCGATCGGTTTGGGTCAGCTGGAGCGGTATCCGAAAATGCTGGCAAGAAGAAAGGAAATCATCGAAGTATATGACGCAGCCTTCAGACCGTTGGGGATGGAACCCCTTGATCATTACACGGCAGCGTATGCGTCCTCCGGTCATCTGTATCTGACGCGTGTTCCCGGTATTACGCCGGAGCAGAGGAATGAAATTATCGTCAGGATGGCAGAGAAGGGGATTGCCTGCAACGTTCATTATAAGCCTTTGCCCATGCATACGGCATATCGGAACTTGGGCTTTGACATCGCAGATTATCCCAATGCCTATCAGCAGTTTGCGAATGAGGTGACCCTGCCGCTGCATACTTGCCTGACGGATGAAGATGTGGGGTATGTGGTAGAAAAATATCGGGAAATTGCAAAAATGTTTGAGATAAAGCGGTGATTCGGAAATGTATGTTGTACGGAAGCTGAGGAAATGGGATCTTTCAGGAATGAAAAAGGGGTCTGATATTTTGTATCAGTGCGGCAAGGATATGGCACAAAAATATAATCTGCATCACTGGGATAATTCTTATGTAAAAACATGGATCATCCTTCTTCTTTGTACCCTGAAAAATGACATTTACCTGGTATACGATGGAAAAAACCCTGTTGCAACCTTTCAAACGAGGAAAATAGCGCAATCATTTTTATTTCAAAAGTTAGCAACCGAGCCTGTGTATTCCGGGAGAGGGATTGGGAGTTACTGTTTGAAACAGATTGAACAGATTGCAAAAAAGTGCGGCTGTACCGAGGTAATATGCGAGGTATATGACAAAAGCGATCATGCCAAACGCTTTTACGAGCATAGGGGATATACCGTATGCGGCACAGTGGAAACGTTGAAGTACCGGGAATGGAAATTGAGAAAAGGGCTATGAGAGAACCATGAAAAAAATACTGATCATCGGCGCTGGATTTTTGCAAAAGTTTGTGATTCAAAAAGCAAAAAGTATGGGATATGTGACATTGGCGGTTGACGCCGACCCGAATGCGGTGGGGTTTTCCTGTGCGGACAAACATAAAGTGATTAATATCATAGATGAAAAGGCATGTCTTGCCTATGCGCAGCAAGAACGGATTGACGGCGTATTGACGGCTGCTACCGATTACGGCGTATTGACGGCTGCTTACATTGCAAGAGAAATGCAGCTCCCGGGGCTTGATTATGAGACCGCAAAACTGATAAAAAATAAGTACAAGGTGCGCAGACACCTATTTGAGGCCAGGGTTGATGATACGAAGCAAGCTTATAAAGTAGATCAAAGCACAGATCTTATGGCATTGTGTGACTGTATTTCTTTTCCGGTCATGGTGAAGCCGTGCGACGGTTCCGGCAGCCGCGGTGCTGCCCGTGTCGATCAAAAAGAGGCATTGGCAGAAGCGTGCCAAAACGCCATGAATGCGTCTGTTACCAACTGTGCGGAAATAGAAACCTTTATTATCGGACGGGAATACGGTGCAGAAAGCCTGGTTGTAAACGGTGAAATTCATGTTCTTGGAATCATGCGAAAGTGGATGACAAATCCTCCGTATTACGCCGAGCTTGGACACGCTCTTCCAACAGACCTGCCGAAAGAGATTGAGAAAAGGGCAAAGCAATGTATCAAGAACGCAATCAAAGCACTTGGAATCCGGTTTGGTTCTGTGAATATGGATATGCTCATTACTGCGGAGGGATCAGTACACATTGTTGATATCGGCGCCAGAATGGGCGGTAATATGATTGGTCCGTGTGTAATCCCTTACGGAACAGGCATAGATTATATGGCGAATATGATTCACAATGCCGTCGGCGAAGAGGTTGATTTGACACCTTGCAGCAAGTGTGCAGTTGCTACACGATTGCTCACTTTTGACAGCGGAACTGTAAAACAGCTTCCCGATTTTAAAAAAATCGAAAAAGAATATAATGTTGAGATATATCATCATTTGGGAATCGGTCAGCTGGTAAGAGAGTATCATACCAACCTTGACGGCTGCGGATATATTGTTGCCAAAGCGGATGATGTTGAAACAGCGATAAAAAATGCCGATAGGGCATTGTTTTGTATTCGCAATGAAATTTTTGGGCAGACAGGGGGAGAAAGACCGTGAACAGGCTTGAGAATATGAAAGAAGCAGAGGAGCTCTATCAAAAAAGCAAACATAAGAAAAATGCTGCGGGATTTTATCAGTCTGTTGTAAAGCGTTTGATTGATATTCTGATTTGCATACTGATTTCTCCTTTTGTTTTATTGGTTTCCATCCCTATTGCAATTGCAATTAAATTAGAGGATCACGGGCCTGTTTTTTATTGTTCCCGCCGTTTGGGAAAGGGATTTCAGGAGTTCGGTATGTTAAAATTCCGTTCTATGAAAGTAAATGCTCCCGACCTGAGAAATGACGATGGCAGCACGTACAATTCCGCAACAGATAACCGGATTACCCGTGTGGGTCACCTAATTCGGGAAACCAGCCTTGACGAGCTGCCTCAGTGTTGGAATGTACTCATCGGGCAAATGAGTTTAATCGGCCCGCGTGCCGGTGATGTGGAATCAAAGGATACTTATGAGACGGACGAAAAAGACAAAATGCTGGTTCGCCCCGGGATCAGCGGTTATGCACAGGCGTACTTCCGAAATAATTTGGGAGTGAGGGAAAAGAGATTGTATGATGCCTGGTATGCCCACAATGTTTCATTTTGGTTAGACGTTAAAATTTTTTTTAAAACAATTGTGACTGTTTTAAAACAGGAAAATGTTTATACAAATACGGAGTCGGTAGATCGCCAAGGGAAGGAGAACAAAGAACCGCAGGGGGTTGTTAAGTGAACAAAATACTGTTTATTTCAAATATTTCTAATAAGATTACCTCGTTTGTTATTGCAAGTATTACAGCTGCACATAGTTTGAATATGGATTTTTATCAGGCTGCGAATTGGCAAGACGCAGACTTGTTGCAGATTGCAACTAATGAAAAAGCTTATGATATAAAGATAAAAAATGTTCCGATTTCAAGAAATCCGCTTGCGAGAACAAATTTGTCAGCATATAAGGAGCTTGTTGAGTTTATAAAGCAAGAAAGCATTGATTACATACACTGTAACACTCCCGTAGGCGGGATCTTAGGGCGGTTGGCAGGGAAGAAATGCAAGGTAAAAAAGGTTATCTATCAGGCACACGGTTTTCATTTTTATCAGGGTGCCCCGGTGAAAAATTGGATGTTGTATTACCCGGTTGAAAAGTGGCTTGCACATGATACCGATGCTTTGATTACTATTAATAAAGAAGATTTTGAGCTTGCAAAAACAAAATTGAAGCTGCACAAGGGCGGCAGGGTTTATTATGTCCCCGGCGTTGGCATTGATACGGCACAGTACAGTCCGAATTCCATCGTAAAACAAGAAAAAAGAACGGAATTAGCAATTCCGCCCAATGCATTTGTTATGATTTCGGTAGGAGAGCTGAATACAAATAAGAACCATCGAGTGATTATTTCAGCAATGAAAAAACAAAGAAATGATAAAATTCATTATGTTTTGTGCGGTACGGGAAAAGAATTATCTTCTTTGCGACAGCAAGCGGAACAGGCGGGGTTACGGAATCATGTGCATTTTCTCGGATTCAGAAAGGATGTAAGGGAATTGTATTGTATGGCAGATTGTTTTGTGATGCCATCTTTGCGAGAGGGACTTTCCCGTTCCATGATGGAAGCAATGGCATCAGGCCTCCCCTGTATTGCCAGCCGCATTCGCGGGAATACCGATTTGCTTGAGGATGGAACGGGCGGATACCTGTGTGAGCCAACGGATGTGCAAAGCTTTGCAAAAGCGATTGAAGCCCTTTGCCATGATGACGCCTTGCGTGAGGCTATGGGCAAAAGTAATTTAGTCACCATACAGAAATTCGGTTCTGATACGGTCAGCAAAGAAATTCGTAAAATTTATGAAACTGAATTTTTAGGAGGATAAGATGAAGCAGAGAGTTGTTTTGATACGTTCCAATCCCGCTTCTCCGGATCCGCCTGTTGAAAAGATGGCGGATACCTTGTTGACGAATGGTTATGAGATTACGATACTCGGATGGGACAGAGGGAGCAGCGTACCCGAAAAAACGGAGCATGTATCGTTGGAACACGGCGCTGCCACAATCGTACGGTTCGGTATTCCCGCAATGTTTAACGGCGGGATCAAAAAGAACTTTTTCCCGTTGTTGAAATTTCAGATCAGATTATACAAATGGCTGAAAAAGCACCGAGGGGAATATGATATTATTCATTCATTTGATTTTGACACCGGTTTTATGGCGAGCAGGATTGCGAAAAAATATAACAAGAAATTGATCTACCATATTCTTGATTTTTATGTTGATTCGCACCGTATTCCGAGCGGATATTTAAAATCAAAAATTAAGAATACAGAGTTTTCCATCATAAACGGTGCGGACGCAACCATCATTTGCACGGAAAAACGCCTGGAGCAAATCGCAGGAACAAATCCGAAACGGTTGGAAATTATTCATAACACTCCCATGGCAGTAAGTCGGATCAGTCATGATTTTTGTGAACTGAAAAAAAGTTCCCGTTGTAAAATTGTATATGTTGGCATTTTGGCAGGTTCGCGATTTTTGAGAGAAATTATCAAATTTGTTGAGAAGGATGACAGATTTGAATTTCATATCGGCGGCTTTGGAATCATGGAGAATGAGATTTTACAGGCGGCAGAAAAATGCGAACGTATTTTATATTATGGAAAATTGCCGTATGAAAAAACATTGGCCTTGGAGCAAGCTTGCGATATTATGACGGCAATCTATGACCCGAATGTGCCTAACCACAAGTTTGCAGCTCCCAATAAGTTCTATGAGTCTTTGATGTTAGGGAAACCCATTGTAATGGCTCGAAATACCGGGTTTGATGAGATGATTGAGAAAAATCATATTGGCTGCTTGATTGATTTTAGCCCGGAAGGATTATCAGACGGATTCAATCGGCTGATTTCTCAAAGAAGTGAGTGGACTGCTATGAGTGAGCGAATGAAACAGATGTATCAAGAGCAGTATAGCTGGGGTGAAATGGAGAAGCGGATTGTGAAGTTATATGCTAAATTATAAATGGCAGTAGGAGAAACAACCATGAAAAAAAAGAAGCTGTTATTTGTGGGACAAAATTTATGTGTCGGAGGCGTGCAAACAGCCTTTATCAACCATTTGAAAAAGCTTTCAAAAAACTCGCAATATGATATAACCGTTTATCTGTTTTCAAAGGGGAAATTATTAGATCAACTGCCTCAAAACATTAAAATAATTGAGGGAAGTAAAATGCTTCAATTAATTTCATTGCCGTACGATGATGTAAAGCAAACTAAAAATGTGATTAAGATAATGCTAAGAGCAGGAGCGGTAATAATAGCAAACTGGATTGGTGTAGAAACATTTTATCGTATGTGCTTTAGAAAGCTCCCTTTTAAATATGATATTGCTGCATCCTATTTTACAGATGGACTCAACGGTACATTCAATCGGGGTACAAATTTATTTGTGTCTGAATATGTTGATGCCGATGAAAAGCTGACATGGATACATAATGATCCCATATTAGCTCGCTTCGACCAAGAGTATTGTCGCAAATTATATAAACCGTTTGATAGGATTGTGTGTGTATCGGATGCTGTTCGGGAAAAATTTGATTTGTTTTTGCCTGAATACAAGAACAAAACGATAACATTTCACAATGTTTTTGATGAAGAGCAAATAGAAAGACTTTCAAAGGAACTTGTACCTTTTGAAAAATCAAATTACGACATAGTAACAGTAGCGAGAGAAGATAATTTGCAAAAGCGCATTGATGGCATAATTAAAATTTGCCGTAAATTGAAAGATGAGGGCATATCCGATTTTAAGTGGAGGGTCATCGGCGGCGGACCTTCTCTTGAACCAAATAAGGAATTAGCCAAAATGCTCAATGTGGATGATGTGATAGTATTAGAGGGCGAAAAGACCAATCCTTATCCATATATATTTATGTCTGACTTGTTTGCACTTTATTCAGCATTTGAAGGGTTTCCCATGGTAATAGGAGAAACGATGATATTAAACACTCCTATCCTTACAACAAATTACGCAGCAGCAAAAGAACAGATTCCCAGTGATAAAGGAATTATCGCATCAAACGATGAAGAATTTTACCAAATACTCAAGGAACTCCTCACTACAAGAAATGCATGAAGGAGTAAAGAATATTGCCTTTGCACAAGAGCTTGTGTCAGCACAGTATTTGAGAACTTTTTAGAGTTGGAAAGTATTTTGAAAAATTTGAAAAAGGGGAATATTAAAAATTTTTGTGTCAAAAGCAATGAGGTGCAAATCAAGCAGTTTTGTTGTTTGGAATAAAAAGAACTACGAGGAGAAATGGAAAATGACAAATGGTGAGATGTACAAAAAAGAATATTTTAAGGAATTGCTTATTGTTGCATTGTTATTAATGGCATACGCTATCAATATCCCCTTTTTGATATTAACGTCATTTGCTCTGGCTTGCTTTCTGGTTGTGTTTTCAAAGGATCAAAAATCCGTTTATTATTTGGCATTTTTCACCTCATTTGCAGGTGTTTTTGTCTATCAAGGCAGGCATATGTTTTTTGTGATGGTTGCATTATTTATCTTAAAAACATTGGTGAAAAACAGGATCAATCGCGAAACCGTTGCTTTTTATTTTGTAATATTGACATACAGTATATTATTCAGTGATGTACGAAGCGGATTTTCATTTGCTAAAATGATAGGTTTGATTTTATTATTTGCAATTCCGTCGATTGCGGAGCTTGCGGATAAATTTGATTGCAGAATTTTCTTGCAGAACTATATTTTTGGATTTTTAGTTGCTACAGTTATTGGTTTCTTTGTAAAGAGCTTTCCGTCCATGTACCGGTTATTTGAAGTGGATTTGATATGGACAGAAAAATTTCAGGAAGTAACAAGATTCTTCGGATTGGCTTATGACTCAAATTTTTATGCGTTAAGCAATTATCTCATTCTTGCATATTTATTATTTGCTTTTGAGAAGATAACGCCTTTTAGAGGCTTTCTCATTTTGTTTTTATTAATATCGGGATTAATGACAATTTCAAAAAGTTATTTTTTGATTACGGGGTTTCTTTTCATTTTATATCTTGTAAACAATATTTCAAAAATGAAACGAATGATGGCTTTTATTTTGGCGGCTGTGATTGGAGTGTGGGCATTTTCAATTGTCAGCAGTATATTAGGCTATAATGTGATTGAATTAATTCAATCACGGTTTATTCCGGATGGAAGCTTTGCAGATAACACTACAGGCAGAACGGATATTTGGAAAGAATATATGAATTTGTTTCAAACCAGCGGAGCAAAAGAATTTTTGTTTGGATTTGGTTTCAACGCTAAAGTTCTTCATGCTGCGCATAATACGCTTATAG
>CAKSSZ010000045.1 GCA_934489915.1 uncultured Clostridia bacterium
GCGATGGACACGGTAAAAAAAGAGTTTAAGAGAGACTGGAGCGGATGTACCCTGACAGAACTTTATTATGCAGGGGATGACCGCTCAAAGAATCACCGGGATTGCGCAGATCGCAACGGTGCGGAGGAAGTTCTTGTGTTATATTCCTCCTTCGATGTGGATTCATCCGGTGGAGACGGGTCGTTGAATCCAAACAGTACATACAGTGATTGGAATTGGATTTTGGTCAGAACAAACGGCGGGAAATGGCAGCTCGTTGACTACGGATATTAAATGAAATGCCGCCTTTTGCAAAATAGGACGGCGGAGACGGATTGAAAAAGCGCCGGAAATCGATAAGATTTCCGGCGCTTTTTCGTTGCTGTAGACAGGGGGAACCTCCTCCCTTACAATGGGGTTACCGTCTCCATTTTTCTTGGGGGATGATTTCTACCGGTGTAAACGGTTCTAAATCCTCTAAGGTTTCCCATACCATCACCTTCACGGTGGAAAAATCACCGGTTAAGGAAACAGGGGGCATGCTGTCCTCATAGGGCAGAATCTGAGAATCGATCATTGCCCCGTCCCGGTACCCTGCCACTGCTACATAAGCAGGCGGGGAGAGAAAGACTCCCTGCACCTGAACGGTGCAGCCACTCTCCTCCTTGCTGACGTGGCTGTTGGTGGAGGACTCTGCGGCATAAAACGGCCGGGCGGCAGAAAGGTATTTGTTGTGCGGCCCGACGGAAACCGCATTCCAGTTGCTGCGGCTGCCCTCATAATGAACGGTTTTGAGCCCGCTGCAATTGGTGCAGGCGTAATCTTCAATCTTTTGCAAGCTCAAGGGCAGGACAAGATCGGTTAGCCTTGTGTTGTCGTTAAAGCTGTCTTCGGCAATGGTTTGCACCCCGTCAGGCAAGGAAAAGGAGCTGTCTGTCTTGCCGGAGGGGTATCGCACCAGACGGGTCATATCCTTATTGTAGAGCACGCCGTCAAGGGCGGTAAAGTGTTCATTGTTGGGATCCACCGTAATGGATTGGAGCAGGTCGCCGTCAGGAAGGGCATAGCTGCCGATGTATGCCATGCTTTCCGGGAAAGATAGTTCCTTCAGACTGGGGTAATCGCCGGCCATGGCGTAGTCTGCCAGCCCTACGGTGCCTTCTTCCAGACTCAACCGCTCGGCCGCTGTTTGGTTGGGCTGGGAGTCCAGCAGCCAATGATCCAGCATGAGCATGCCGTTTTTCCAGTTGTCCGGGTTTTTCTGATATGCAGTATCATCAATGACGTAGTCCCCTACGGCGGTCAGACTGCCGGGGAGGGAGATCTGCGCAAGGGAGGGGTTATGCATAAAGGCACAGCGCAGGATCGTCCGAATCCCTTCTGAAAGGGTGAGTCGGGTCAGAGTGCAGTTTTGAAAGGCACTTTCTCCGATGACGGAAACGCTGCCCGGAATGTACGCCTCCTCCAAAGCGGTGCAGTCCTGGAAGGCGCTGTTTCCGATCTGAGTGAAGCCGTCCGGCAAAGTCACCTGCTGTAAGGCGGAGCAGCTATAGAAGGCGTTTGGCTGAATGTCTTTCAGCCCTGCCGGGAAGGTGATTTGCGCAAGCAGGCTGTTGTCGGAAAAAGCGTTTTTCCTGATGACGGTAACCGATTCCGGGATGACAAAAGAGGAATCGTCCTTGCTGCGGGGGTAGGCAAGTAAGGCGGTGCGGTCTTGAGAATACAACACCCCGTTTGACGATGAAAAAGCGGAGCTGCCCGGCTTGACGGTAATTTGGGTGAGTGCCTCGCAGGCAGAAAAGGGGTTTTCGTAGAGATGCTTTAGGGAAGCCGGCAGGGTCACGGACTGGAGGGTTTCGTTTTCTGCCAGCGCTTTTTCTGCCATGCCAACGGTACCGTCTTTTACCGTAAGCTGGGTTTCGGTTCCCGCTTTTGTCTGAACCAGCCAACCGTCGAGATAGAGGGCATTTTGTTCCCAATTGCTTTCTGAATTTTCCAAAGCGGTGTTGTCAAAGGCATATACTTCCATTTCGGTCAGGGTGGACGGCAGCCGGACGGAGGTAAGCTGGGTACAGTTGAGAAAGGCACTGTAACCGATTTTGGTGACGCCTTCCGGAACGGTAATTTCCGTCAGACCGCTGTTGGCAAAGGTAGAGGAACCAATTTCGGAAATGCCCTTCGGCAAGGTGACATGTTTCAGGTTGGCGCAGCTGTAAAATGCCTGATCCACACAGGTGACCTTTTCCGGGACACGGAAGGAGGAGGCGGTTTTGGCGGGCGCATATTGAATCAGCGTGGTTCCTTTTCTGTTATATAAATTCCCGTCCGGTGCGGAAAAAGAACGGTTGCCCTTTGCCACGGAAAAAGCGGAGATACCGGTACACGCCATAAATGCGCCGGCTTCGATTTCCCGGACGGAGGCGGGAATTTGGATTCCCTTTAAAGAGCTGCATCCGGAAAACGCATGGGCGGGAATGCGATTTAAACCCTCCGGCAGCTGAATTTCTTCCAAGGCGGTGCAGTTGGAAAATGCGCCGCTGCCCAGATAAGCAAGACTTTTTGGCAGGTGAATACGGCGCAGAGAGGAGCATTTCTCAAATGCGGCTTCCCCCAGATAGAGGACGGAATCGGGCAGGGTCAGCTGCTCCAGCGAGGTACACCCATAAAAGGCATTCCAGCCGATCCGGGTCAGTTCCTCCGGCAATGTTACCTCTGTTAAGGCTTCACAGCTTACAAAGGTGGTATCCGGCAGATCCGTTAATTGAGCAGGCAGAGTGACCTTGCGTAAGGATTTACAGTAAAAAAACTCCCCTGTTCCCATTTGGGTCAGGCTGTCGGGGAGGCGCACCTCCGTCAATGCGCTGCAGAACCAAAAGGCGGAGTCGCCCAGGGTTTTCAGCTGAGCGGGGAGGGTGATCTCGGTCAGGTTTGAACAGCCGGAAAAAGCGCTTTCCCCGATGGACTCAATGTTGTCGTGTAAGGTGATGCGGGTCAGATTGTAACAGGAGGAAAACGCACGGTCTCCAATCGCTGTTAAGGAGGGAACGGCGGTGTAAGAGGCGTCTGTTTTGCCGGGGGCGCAACGGAGCAGGGTGGTTTGCTCCTTATTATACAGATCCCCTAAAATCGAGCAGTAAACGCTGTTTTGAGCGCTGACGTCAATGTTTTGTAAGGCGCTGCATAGAGAAAATGCCATCACATCCAGCTCCGTTACCCGAGACGGGATGGAGATTTTGGTGAGGCGGCCGCAGTCATAGAAGGCATACGCATTGATTTTTTGCAGGCTTTCCGGCAGGGAAACGCTCTTGAGATTACAATTGGCAAAGGTGTGCTTTCCCAAAACGGTAACCCCTTCTTCCACCACGGCAGAGGTGATTTTATTTGTCCACGCATTCCAGGGGGTGGGGGAGCTGTCATAATGATCGGTATAGTCGGGGATTGCTCCGTTTCCCGCCTTGCCGGGGGTGACCCGAATGGTCAGCTGCTTTTTGGTGCTTTGATATTCCCACTCTAAATTTTCCCCGACGGTTCCTGAGGTGGGGGCGGTCTCCGCCTGGGTGACCGCAGACGGGTGATCGGCTGCCATGGGGGTGTACCATGATGTGGCAAGGAGCAGGCCACACATTGTGCCGCAGATCAGTTTTTTTACCATAGTTGTCGTCCTCCCTGAATTTTCTTTTTTTCTTATTGTATCATAAAAAAGAGCGAGAGTAAAGTAATTTTCCGATTTTGGCAATGATAAAATCGGAAATTTCTTTCTTTTTGGAAGGAGCTATGATATAATGGAAGAAAGAAAAGGAGGCGCAGAGAATGTTTCGGGAAGAATTGAATCAATATCTTTCACAATTGAATTGCTCCGGCAGGGAGCTTGCCCGGCGGGCGGGGCTTTCTGAGGCAACGGTCAGCCGGTATCGGGGCGGCGTGCGGCAGCCCTCAAGTGAGGAACTGGAACGGCTTTGCAGGGCAGTGGCAGAGCTGGCGGCAGAGCAGGGGATGACGGAGCTTTCGCTGGAGGAGGTGACAGAGCGGCTCCGTCCGGACGAGTCCCCTTCTTATCCCCAGCTCCAAAGCAGGCTCAACCGGCTGTTTGCGCTGTTTGGGGTGAATGTGTCGGAGGTATCCCGCACGCTGCGTTATGATTCCTCCTATCTGTCACGGATTCGCAGCGGACATTTGTGGCCGCTCACCCCAATTACCGGATTTCGACCGACGATACAAAAGGCTTTCGTAACATTCAGATTACTGTCCACGAGGGGGAATGGGCGATGATTTCCAAAAACCGTGCCCCTGCCATCCATTTTGTCATTCGTCACCCAATCCTGCGGGGGGCGATTGAGCAGCTTTCCTTTCCGGTATAAGCGCAGCTCTTCCTCCTTTAAGGGGCAGAGGGGGCTTGCTGGAACTGGCTGCGGTAAAGGGTGGCGTAAAATCCGCCCTTGGCAAGGAGAGAATCGTGATCTCCCTGCTCGATGACCCGGCCGTCCTTCATGACCAAAATCACATCTGCCCGGCGGATGGTGGAGAGCCGGTGCGCTACCACAAAGCTGGTGCGTCCTTCCATCATGCGGGTAAAGGCAGCCTGGATTTTTTGCTCGGTGCGGGTATCGATGGAGGAGGTGGCCTCGTCTAAGATCAGGATGGAGGGAACCGTCAGCATCGCCCGGGCAATGCACAAAAGCTGCCTTTGCCCGGCAGATAGATTGCTCCCGTTTTCTTTGAGGGGGGTGTCGTATCCTTGGGGCAGGCGGCAAATAAAGGAGTGGGAAAAGGCCGCCTTAGCGGCTGCCTCAATTTCTTCTTTTGTTGCGTCCGGCCTGCCGTATGCGATATTTTCCCGCACCGTTCCGGAGGAGAGCCAGGTATCCTGAAGCACCATCCCGTAGCGGCTGCGCAGCTGATGGCGGGTCATGGCGGGAATGGGCGCTCCGTCTACGAAAATCTGCCCTCCGGTGCAATCGTAAAATCGCATGAGCAGATTAATCAGCGTGGTTTTCCCGCAGCCGGTGGGGCCTACAATGGCAATTTGCTGTCCGGGGGAAACATGCAGGGAAAAATCGGTGATTAAGGGGCGGTCGGGAGTGTATTGAAAGGAAACCCGATCCAGCCGCACCTCTCCCTTGACCGGCGGCTGCTCCGGGTGGAGGGGGTCGGGCGCTTCCTCCGGTTCCTCTAACAAGGCAAACACTCTGCGGGCGCAGGTCAATGCGTTTTGCAGCTCGGTGATCACGCCGCTGATTTCATTAAAGGGCTTGGCATATTGGGAGGCGTAGCTTAAAAAAACGCTCAGCTGACCGATGCTTAATCCCCCCGAGACAGCATAAAGACTGCTGATCAGCGCCACGGTGGCATAGACCAGGTTGTTCACGGTGCGGGTGCTGGGGTTGGTCAGGCTGGAAAAAAAGGTAGCCTGCAAAGACGCCTTTTGTAACCGCTGATTGATTTCCCCAAAGCGGGCGGCGCCCAGCTCCTCCCGCCCGAAGGCACGGACGGTGCGCTGTCCTTCGATCCATTCGTTGACAAAGGCTGTTTGTTCCCCGCGGATGGCTGCCTGCGCCTGGAAAAACCGGTTGATCCTTTTGCTGATAAACCGTGCGGTAAAGATGGAAAAGGGAGTCAGCAGCAGAACCGCCAGGGCAATGGCTCCGTTGAGCGCCAGCATAATGATCAGGGTGGCAAGGATGGTGAGTACCCCGGTAAACAGCTGGGTAAAGCCCATGAGCAGTCCGTCTGCAAAGGTGTCAACATCGGCGATCATGCGGCTGACCGTGTCCCCGGTGGGGTGGGCGTCCAGATAGGAGACGGGCAGCCGGTGGAGCTTTTCCCCCAGCCGCTTGCGCAGGTCGCAGCAGACAGAGAACGCCATGCGGTTGTTGCAAAGCGCCAGCAATCGCTGGGACAGAGCACCCACGAGGGCGGCTGCCCCGATCACTGCCATGGCGTGGAGAACCGGAGAGAATTGCACCGCTCCGGCGGAGACCATTCCATCAATAGCACGGCCGCAGAAAATCGGGATCATCAGCTGTGCGGCGGTGGAAAGCAGCGCAAAGAATAGACTGATCACTGCAAAATGCCGGTAAGGGCGCAGTAGGGGGAACACCTGACGTAGGATGGTTCGGTTCATTGGTGCGCCTCCTTTCCAAACTGACTGTAATAGATTTCCTGATAAACCGGATTGCTTTTTAACAGCTCCTCATGGGTTCCCCAGCCTGCCTGGTTGCCGTCCTCCAGAACTAAAATATGATCGGCTGACAGGAGGGAACCGGCTCTTTGACTGATCATCAGCACCGTTACCTGCTCCGGCAATTGGCTTAAGCTGCGGCGCAGAGCGGCGTCTGTGGCGTAATCCAATGCGGAGGCGCTGTCGTCTAAAATCAGCAGCCTTGGCTTTGCTGCCAGCGCGCGTGCGATGGTGAGCCGCTGCTTTTGCCCGCCGGACAGATTGGCGCCGCCTTGGGTGACGGGGGCGTCCAGCCCCTCCGGCTTTTGCCGCACAAATTCAGCGGCCTGAGCAGTCTCTAACGCCTCCCACAGCTCCTCCTCTGTGGCGGCAGGATTGCCAAACAGCAGATTGGAGCGAATGGTGCCTGTGAACAGGCGGGGGTTTTGATCCACCAGGGCAACGTGAGAAAGAAGGGCACTGCGGGACAGCTCCCGGATCGGCTCCCCAAGGAGAGTGACGGTTCCGGCGGTGGGTTCATAAAACCGGGTAATCAAATGTGCCAGAGAGGTTTTTCCGCTGCCGGTACCGCCGATGACGCCGACTGTCTCCCCCGGTTGGACAGAAAAGGAGAGATCGGTGAGAGAGTCTGCCCCTGCGCCGGGGTAGCGGAGCGAGACATGCTGAAACCGCAACAGCTCCGGGGCGTCTTCCCGTCCCGGTTTTTGCTCGTTTTGCGTTGCGGGGGAGGGGGCGTCCAGCACCTGGCCGATCCGGCTCATGCCGGAGGCGGATTTCCCCAATAAAATAATCAGATTTGCCAGCTTGACCAGCTCCACTAAGATCTGGCTGATGTAATTGATCAGAGCGATCACGTCCCCCGAGCCGAGGGCGCCGCTGTTTACCCGCCCGGCTCCCATCCACAAAACCGCCAGGATGCCGGCGTTTACCACCAGATAGGTCAGGGGGTTCATGGCTGCCGCTACCCGCCCGGCGACCAGCTGCGCCTTGCAAAGGAGTTCATTGACCCGGGCAAAACGCTCCTGCTCCACTTCTTCCCGGCCGAAGGCACGGATGACCCGCACTCCGTTTAAATTTTCACGGGTTGCCTCGGTAACGTCATCCAGCCGTTCTTGTACCTGCCGGTACAGCGGCGATGTGGCATGCATGATGCCGAATACAATGAGAAACAGCACGGCAATCATCCCTGCAAACACCAAGGCGACGGTTTTGTTGATAGAAATTGCCATGACCAATGCGCCGAATACAATAAACGGGCTGCGCAAAAAGAGCCGCAGCAGCATATTGACGCCGTTTTGTACTTGGTTGATGTCGCTGGTGATGCGTGTGATCAGGGTGGAGGAGCCAATCCGATCCAGCTCCGGAATGCCGAAGGTGTGGATTTTTTGCAGCAGCTCCTCCCGGAGCCCTGCGGCGGTTCCCACAGCGGCACGGGCGGCAAAATACTGAGCGATAAAGCTGCATAGAAGTCCCAGCAGCGCCATGGCGATCAGCAAAAAAAAGCGGGATGTAATGACCGAGCGGTTGGCAGTGCGGATCCCCTGATCAATGATGACGGCAACGATCATGGGAACCGCCAGATCAAAGCATGCCTCCAGCATTTTGAACAAGGGCGCCAGAATGGATTCCAGCCGATACTTTTTAAAATAAGGAATTAAATGCTTCATATGATAGACTCTCCTGTTGTTTCTTCTCCTTATTATACCACAGGAACGCAAAAAATACAATACCCGTTAAGGACGCTTCGTTTTTTGTTTCCTTGGAAAAAAGGCTCTTTCAAAAGCCAATCGACTTTTGAAAGAGCCTCCCGTTTTTGGTTGTATTATTTCACATATTGATCCGCTAACGTTTGCACGGCGTCCTCATCTGCCGGATTCGGCGCAGTGACGTTGGCGTAAAGGGACCAGCGTTCCGTATGAGAAATGGCTGCGCCGGGGGCAACCCGATACAGCGGACTGATGCTTTCCATCTCCAGCATCAGGCTATTGGTGTAGGTTTCAAAGGACATGCCGCCGTCCGGATAATCGGCGCCTTCGTGAAGATCAAACTGTTTGACAAACAAATCACCGTTCAGGCAGTAGAGCGCATAGCCGTGCTCACTGTTGATGCCGAACTTGATGGGATGTTCTTCCTCCGGGTTTTGCCGCAGGGTAATAAAGCGGTCGCCCCAGCGAACCCGTTCGTCCGTCATGCGGGTATAAGGCCATAACGCCAGCACACGGTTCCCTAACAGAACGGTATCCTTTTGCGGCTGGGGAACAAATTCCACCCCGCCTCTTGCCAGCACGCTCAAGCCCCAGGCGGCAAATTCAACGTCCCATGCGCCCAGGTTCTGAATGTGGTGAACCACGGTGACCTTGGCGTCCTTGGGGCACAGGGTAACCTCCAATGACATTTGCAGCTGAGTCCATTTTTGGGGCGGGGGAGTCAGGCGAACGCCGTTTTCAATCTCCTCCCAAGCCACCGGTTCATTGTCCGGATAATAGGAACGGGGGCGTGCTTCCGGGCTGGTCCAGAGTCTGTGCCCGCCCCGGATGTACCATGCGCTGCCTTCGCCGTAATGCTGATCAAAATCCTCACCGGAGGCGGAGGAAACCACTTCCGTATCCTCACAGAAAATGTTTTGACCGCCAATCCACCCGAACCGGATGATCCGGGGACCGAAATCCAATGTTACGATCAGTTCTGCCTTGCCGTTGCTCAGCCGCAGGCAATTGCCCCAGCTGCCGTATGTGATTTGTTCCAAACTCATTGTTTTGCTCCTTTATTAAAAATTTATTCTGCTTGTGTATTCATCAGGCCGTAGCCGCCGTCCTTGCGGCGGTAGACCAGATCGGTTCCCTGGGTTTTTGCATTTTGAAAGAGAAAAAAGCTATGCCCCAGCAAATTCATTTGCAAAATGGCTTCCTCCACGCTCATGGGTTTAATGATCACCTGTTTGGTGCGGACAACGTCAAATTCCTTTTCCTCCGGCTCTGCCTCGTCCGATTCCTCTACCGGAGAGAAGGAGCCGGTTTTCAACCGTTTTTCCAGCCGGGTTTTATTCTTACGGATCTGGCGTTCCAGCAGCTCTTCTACCCGATCAATGCAGGGAGGAACGGTTTCACCGCTTGCCTCTCCCCGGTATATCATCCCGTTATGGGAAATGGTTGCTTCTGCAATCACCGTTTTATCCTTTTTCTGCGGGCGAACCGTAAGATTGCAGGTTACCTCATCGGGAAAGAACTTATTCAGCTTTCCCATTTTCAATTCTGCTTTGTCCCG
>CAKSSZ010000046.1 GCA_934489915.1 uncultured Clostridia bacterium
CATCTGAGCTGATCAAAAGCGGTGCAGCGGATACAGTTGTGGTGGCAACACCGCATTATTTTCACCCGTCCATTGTGATTGAGGCCTTGGAACGGGGCTTGCATGTTATTTGCGAAAAGCCTGCCGGTGTGTATACAAAACAGGTGCTTGAAATGAATAAAGCAGCGGAAAAAGCAACCGGCTGCTTTGGTATTATGTATAATCAGCGTACCAACCCCATGTATCAGAAAATTCGCCATCTGGTGCAGTCCGGCGAGCTGGGCAACTTAAAAAGAGTGCAGTGGACGGTGACCTCCTGGTATCGTCCGCAGGCGTACCATAATAGCTCTTCCTGGCGCTCTACTTGGGCGGAAGAGGGCGGCGGCACGCTGATTAATCAAAATCCGCATCAGCTGGATTTATGGCAGTGGATGTTTGGAATGCCCTCTGAAATCATGTCCTTTGTATCCTTTGGCAAGTACTATAATATTGAAACCGAGGATGATGTGACCGCCTATTTTAAATACGACAACGGCTTAACCGGAACTTATATTACCTCAACCGGTGAAGCGCCGGGAACCAACCGGCTGGAAATTGCTGCGGATATGGGCAAAATTGTTGCTGAAGGGGATCAGTTGGTGTTTTATCGTAATGTAGAATCGGAGAGAGCTTTTAACGAGCATAATACAAGACCCTTTGGATCTCCGGAGAATTGGCGCTGTGAGATTCCGGTTGGTAAAACTTGCGAGCAGCATAAAGGTATTTTTAAAAATTTTGCTGCCCATGTGTTAGACGGTGAGCCGCTGCTGGCTCCCGGTGAAGAGGGAATTTACGGATTAACCATTTCCAATGCCATTCATTACTCTGCATGGACAGGCGGATGGACCAATGTGAAGCAATTCCCCCATGATGATTTTTACCGTCTCTTACAGGAGAAAATTCAAAATTCTACATTCAAAAAGGCGGCAGTACAGAAGCGTGAGAATGTAGATATGTCAAACACATTTTAAAGGGAGGACAATAAAATGGATCATCGAATAGGAGCACAGTTGTTTACCGTTCGAGATTATTGTAAAACAGTCAGTGATTTAGATTATACTTTAGAAAGACTGGCGAAAATCGGCTATAAAGTAGTGCAGCTGTCCACGATTGGAGACATTTCTGCAAAAGAGGTGCGCCGTATTTGCGATCGGTATGGCATGACTGTAGCATGTACCCACAGACCTTATCAGGATTATCTGGAACGAATGGATGAAATGGTGGAGTACCACAAAATTGTTGGAACAAAGGTAGCAGGACTGGGCTGGTTGGACGTTTCTCTGCGCACTGACCGGGAAACGCTTCTGAAAACCATTGAACAATTCAACCGGTTTCACGAAAAGCTGAGCGAGCACGGGTTACGGTTTGCTTATCATAATCATTCTTTTGAATTTGCTAAGCTGGACGGCAGACGGATGATTGACGACATGATAGAATATGGAAAGTTTGACTTTGTATTTGATACCTATTGGGCGGCTTTTTCAGGCGCTGACCCTGCACAAATGATTGAAAGAATGGGGAAACGTGCCAGCATCATTCATTTGAAGGATTTGAAAATGGATTTGGAGAAGCATCAGATTATTACCGAAGTCGGTCAGGGTAATCTGAATTGGGAACGGATTTTGTCTGTTTGCAATCAAAGTGAATTTGCTTTGGTAGAACAGGACATTTGTCCGGGTGATCCGTTTGAATCTTTAAAAATCAGCTATGATTTTTTGCACGGAATGGGGTATGAATAATTCTATGAAACGGGCTTGTGTGATAGGCTGCGGTGCAATCGGTCCGGTGCACTGCGAAGGAATTCGTTTGGCAGATGAGGCTGTGCTTGCCGGCGTATGTGATGTAGATCCGGTATCCCGGGGGAAGCTTTCGGAGCAATTCGGAGCACGTGGTTTTGCATCGTTTGATGAGGTGCTGGCGTCAAATGAGATTGACGCAGTTCATTTGTGTGTCCCTCATTATTTACATACCTCTATGGCAAAGACTGCCCTGCAGGCCGGAAAGATTGTTGTGCTGGAAAAGCCTCCTGCTATGACGGAGGAGCAGCTGTCTGATTTACTGTCCTTTGTGGAGCAAGGGGGATTTTTGGATCGTATCACCGTGGTGCTGCAAAATCGCAGAAACGCTTGTGTGGAAAAAATGAAGGAGTTTGTCCAGGGCGGCACCTTAGGGGCGCTTCGCGGGATTGTTGCACAAGTGAATTGGTGCCGTGACGAGGCATACTATAACAGCGCTGCATGGCGGGGAACCTGGAAATACGAGGGTGGCGGACTGCTAATGAATCAGGCAATCCACACCATTGACCTGATGCTGTGGCTGGGTGGAAAGGCATCTGATGTACGTGGGCACGCTTGCCGGCGTATCTTGAAAAATATCGAGGTAGAAGATACTGCTGATATTTTGATTTTGTTTGAAAATGGAGTTCGCGGTGTATTCAGCGGAACCAACGGATACAGCGTAACTACCCCCGCTTCTGTTGAACTGGAGTTTGAAGGCGGACGGCTGCGCTATGCTGACCAGCTGCTTTATCAAATCGTTGACGATCATTGCGCGGTGATCTGCCGGGATTATCCCCCTGCCCAGGGAAAAGCCTGCTGGGGGGCGAGTCATGCAAAGGTGATCGATGATTTTTACCGTTTTCTGGCGGGAAAGGGCGGGAATCATATTTCTCTCACTGAGGCAGTACCGTCTATGGAACTGATTTTTCAGGTTTATCATCAGAGCAGACAAGCTGGATTGCTTTAAGCCTTGCAATTGTTTTAAAACATAAGCTCTCTATTCCGTTTTGGCATAGGGAGTTTTTTATATTTCCGGGAAAACGGCAAATAAATATCCAAATCAATGCTGTTTTTTTATAGCATGTTATACAAAAAGAGGATATGAGGACGAGAAAAAAGCAGAATAATGTAAAAAAATAAGTTTTTTGTAAGAAGGGGTTGACATTTAATAGTTAGTTGTGGTAAACTAACTATAGAAGTTAGAAACAACTAACTATCGAATGACACTTTTTGAAATCGGGAGGTACATCATGATGCCATTAACCCTTGCATCCATTGGAGAGGATAATATCATTAAAAAAATCGGCGGAAAACCGGAGGTCAGAAAGCACTTGGAAAATCTGGGCTTTGTAGTAGGCGGCAATGTGAAAATTATCAGTCAGCTGGGCGGTAATGTGATTGTAAATGTAAAAGAAGCCCGTATTGCCGTCAGTATGGAAATGGCACAAAAAATTATGGTATAAAGAAAGGGGAATGCTGAAATGAACACACTAAAGCAGGTGAAGGTCGGCGACACAGTTCAAGTGGTAAAGCTCCATGGCGAGGGTGCTGTGAAACGCAGAATCATGGATATGGGGATCACGAAAGGTGTGGAAGTCCATGTAAGAAAGGTTGCGCCGCTGGGGGATCCGATTGAGGTAACAGTGCGCGGATATGAGCTTTCTCTGCGGAAAGCCGATGCGGAAATGATCGAAGTAAAGTAATTGATATTTTATAGGAAAGCGAGGAAAAGCCAATGAATGTGAGGATTGCACTTGCAGGAAATCCGAACTGCGGTAAAACGACTCTTTTCAATGCGCTGACCGGTTCCAATCAGTTTGTAGGTAACTGGCCGGGCGTTACGGTGGAGAAAAAAGAAGGAAAGCTGAAAAAGCATGAAGGAGTTACCATCACTGACCTTCCCGGAATTTATTCTTTGTCTCCCTATACACTGGAAGAAGTAGTTGCAAGAAATTACTTAATCGGGGAGCGGCCGGACGCTATTTTAAATTTGGTTGACGGTACCAATCTGGAACGTAATCTGTATCTGACGACACAGCTGACAGAGTTGGGCATCCCGGTTGTGGTAGCCATTAACATGATGGATGTTGTGAAAAAAAACGGGGATCAAATCCGTGTGGATGAATTATCCCGTGAGTTAGGATGTAAGGTGGTAGAAATCTCTGCCTTAAAGGGAACCGGCATTATGGAAGCGGCAGAAGTGGCAATTGCTGCTGCAAAAGATGGAAAAACAGTTCCCATGCACACCTTCTCCGGTGCGGTGGAGCATACCATTGCTCATATTGAAGAAGCAGTGCTGCATGATATGCCTGAAGAACAGCAGCGCTGGTATGCAATTAAGATTTTTGAACGGGATGAAAAAGCAATGGCACAGCTGTCCATTCCGAAGGATACGCTGGCTCACATTGAAGAGGATATTCAAAAGGCAGAAGAAGAACTGGATGACGATGCAGAAAGTATTATCACCAACGAACGGTACGTGTATATTGCACAGCTGATGAAAGGATGCTATAAAAGGAAGCATGCCGGAAAGCTGACCACCTCCGATAAAATTGATAAAGTGGTAACCAATCGATTTGCAGCGCTGCCGATTTTTGCTGTGATTATGTTCCTGGTTTACTATATTTCCGTAACAACAGTAGGCGGTTGGGCAACTGACTGGGCAAATGACGGTGTATTCGGCGACGGGTGGCACCTGTTTGGGATCGGCAGCAGTCAGTATGATGAAGCCATTACCCAATATGCGGAACAGAATGTTTGGACAGATGAACTGGTCAGCACGGTAGAGGGTGCGTCTAAGGCAGGCGTTATCGGTGCTGACGATATTTTAGGAGCCATTGAGGAAGAAGATTTCGGCGGCTTTGATGAAGCGGTCGGCACTTACGGAGACTCTCTGGCGGAAGCCGGATACGATATATCGGAAATGGTAGATGAAAGCATGAAAAATGCGCCGGATACCTCTGAATACGGTATTTGGATTCCGGGTATCCCGGTGTTGGTAGAGCAAGGGCTTGATGCAATCGGCTGCACTGAATGGCTGAAAGGGCTGCTGTTAGACGGCGTTGTCGGCGGTGTTGGCGCTGTGCTTGGTTTTGTTCCTCAGATGTTTGTATTGTTTATCTTCCTGGCATTTTTGGAATCCTGCGGTTATATGGCAAGAATTGCCTTCGTTATGGATCGTATTTTCAGAAAGTTTGGATTATCCGGAAAATCCTTTATCCCCATGCTGATTGGAACAGGCTGCGGCGTACCCGGTATTATGGCGTCCCGTACCATTGAAAATGACCGGGATAGAAAGATGACGATTATGACCACAACCTTTATTCCCTGCGGAGCGAAGGTACCGATCATCGCTTTGATTGCGTCTGCTTTGTTCGGTGGCGCATGGTGGGTAGCGCCCAGCGCATATTTCCTGGGTGTGATTGCAATTGTTGTTTCCGGTATTATGCTGAAAAAGACGAAAATGTTTGCAGGCGATCCGGCTCCCTTCGTAATGGAGCTGCCGGCTTACCATTGGCCGACTGTTGGAAACATTTTACGTTCCATGTGGGAGCGCGGAAGCTCCTTTATCAGAAAAGCAGGTACGATTATTCTGCTGTCCTCCATCGTTATTTGGGCAGGCTCTGTGTTCGGTATGACCGGCGACCATTTTGGATTTAATCCTGATATGGAATTGGAAAACAGTGTACTGGGTATGATTGGCGGTGCAATTTCCTGGATCTTTGCTCCTTTGGGATTTGCCAACATCAAGGCAACCATTGCAACGATCATGGGTTTGGTAGCAAAAGAAGAAGTGGTCGGCGTATTCGGTGTGCTTGACTTTGAAGGGATGACCCAGCTTGCGGCTTACTCCTTCCTGGCATTCAACCTGCTGTGCGCTCCCTGCTTTGCTGCAATCGGCGCCATCAAACGTGAAATGAACAGCGCTAAATGGACTTGGTTTGCAATCGGATATCAGTGTGTATTTGCTTATGCGGTTTCCTTAATGATTTATCAGCTGGGCAGCATCTTTGCCGGGGGGGCAAATGTAATCGGTATTATCTGCGCACTGGCTGTACTGGCATTCATCCTATATATGCTGTTTAAACCGTATCGGGAATCCGATAAGCTGACGGTAAAATAAAATAGCGGTATTTCCCGAAAGGAGGAAGGGTTTATGCTCCATTGGATTCAGCAAAACTCTGGAACAATTTTTGTGTTGGTTGTTTTAGCTTTGATTGTTGCTTTGGTGATTTGCAAGATGATTCAAAATCGAAAACGGGGAAAATCCTCCTGCGGCTGCGGTTGCTCCAGCTGTGCTATGGCTGACGTTTGCCACGGGAAAAAGAAATCAAAGAAGATAAATTAACAGGTGCGGGCGCCGTCCGGTTTTTGGCGGCGCCCGTATTCATTACATAGGAGGTATGATATGAGTATTGTAATCGTAGGCGGGCATGATCGGATGCATTGCCGTTACCAGCATATTTGTAAGCAGTATGGCTTTAAATGCAAGGTGTTTACCCAATGTCCCGCAAATTTCAAAAATCAGATTGGAAATCCGGATTTGGTATTGATTTTCACCGGAACGGTAGCTCATAAAATGGTGAGTGTTGCTTCTATGCAAGCAGAAAAATCAGGAGCTTGCCTGAAACATTGCCATTCTTCCAGCGCTTGCGCTCTTTCAGAAGCGTTATCAGAATATTGCCGGGAACGGGATTGTTCTTCACATGTTGGTTAGCGGTAACTAACCGGAAAACAGAAGAATTTTTGATAAAAAACTCATTTTTCTCTTGACAAACGGAGAAAATATGGGTATAATAGTAATTGTGTAAAGGACTTCTACTTTACAGGAGGGCGAAACGGTGCAGAAAAATGCAGAAATTGGAATGCTTTTGGATTGCTATCAAGGACTGTTGACGCAAAAACAGGCGGATGTTTTGACCCTGTATTATGAAGAAGATCTTTCTTTGACCGAAATCACCGAGCATTATCATATTACCCGTCAGGCGGTGTTGGACATGATTCGCCGGGGAGAAAAGCAGTTATATTATTATGAAGATCGGTTAGCGCTTTTGCGGCGCAGGCAGCGCAACCAACAGCTGCTTCAGCAAATAGAACAGCTGGCAGCCGAGCTGCCCCGGGAGCAGGCAAGACAAATTGTTTCCCTTGCAGGAGAGATGGAGTGATGTGGCGTGGCATTTGAAAATTTAGCGGATAAACTGTCTCAGACCTTTGCAAAGCTGCGGGGAAAGGGCAAGCTGACGGAGGCTGATATTAAGGTCGCAATGCGGGAAGTTAAGCTTGCGTTGTTAGAGGCAGACGTTAGCTTTAAAATTGTAAAAGAATTTATTGCGAATGTTTCGGAGCGTGCTGTAGGCGCCCAGGTACTGGAAAGCTTAACCCCGGGGCAGCATGTGATAAAAATTGTAAACGAAGAACTGACAGCCCTGATGGGCGGCAGTGCGGAAAAGCTGACCTTTTCACCGAACCCGCCCAGCGTATATATGCTGGTAGGGCTGCAGGGAGCCGGGAAAACCACGACCTGTGCAAAGCTGGCAGGCTTATTGCGGAAAGGCGGTAAGCACCCGCTGCTTGTTGCCTGTGACGTGTATCGTCCGGCAGCTGTCAAGCAGCTTCAGGTAGTTGGGAAACAGCTGGATATCCCGGTATATGCTGAGGAGGGCAGCCAGGATCCCGTTGGGATTGCACAGCGTGCCCTGCGATATGCGAAAAGCAACTTAAACGATGTGGTTTTGGTAGATACTGCCGGGCGGCTCCATGTGGATGAGGCGTTAATGGATGAACTTTGCCGTATGAAAGAAGCGGTTCACCCCCAAGAAATTTTATTGACGGTGGACGCCATGACCGGGCAAGATGCAGTCAATGTTGCTCAAAGCTTTCATGACCAGCTTTCCATTGACGGCGTAATTTTAACAAAGTTAGATGGGGATACCCGTGGCGGTGCGGCGCTTTCTGTCCGTGCGGTGACCGGCAAACCCATTAAATATGCAGGTATGGGTGAAAAGCTCTCCGATTTGGAGGTGTTTTATCCCGATCGCATGGCTTCCCGTATTTTGGGCATGGGTGACGTACTGACCCTGATTGAGAAGGCAGAACAGGCATTTGATGAAAAGAAGGCAGCGGAGCTGGAGCAGAAGATGCGCAATGAACGGTTTACGCTGAATGATTTTCTGGATCAGATGGCGCAGATGAAAAATATGGGTCCACTTTCTTCACTGATTGAGATGATCCCCGGGCTGGATAAAAGCAAGCTGAAGGGGCTTAGCATTGACGAAAAACAATTTGACCGTTTGGGTGCAATCATTCAGTCTATGACTATGGAAGAGCGGGAAAATCCTGCGGTGATTAATTCCAGCCGGAAGATCCGGATTGCAAACGGCAGCGGAACAAAGGTGAGCGATGTGAATGCGCTGCTCAAGCAGTTTGATCAGATGTGTAAAATGATGAAGCAATTTTCCAACCCGAAAAAAATGAAACGGGGCAAAATGCGTTTTCCGTTTCCTATGTAACGTTTTCTATATTTTTAAATATTGAAATTTTACGTTAAAGGAGGTGAAAGAAGAATGGTTAAAATCAGACTGAAAAGAATGGGTGCCAAAAAAGCTCCTTTTTACAGAATTGTTGTAGCGGATTCCCGTTATCCTCGTGATGGTAGATTTATCGAAGAAATCGGTACTTACAACCCGCTGTGCGATCCGGCAGAGGTGAAAATCGACGCCGAAAAGGCAACTGCTTGGATGAGCAAAGGTGCGCAGCCCACAGATACCGTTAAATCCTTGATGAAAAAGCAAGGGATTTTAGGCTAACAAAGAAAGGGGATCTGGTGATGAAGGAATTGCTGGAAACCATCGCAAAGGCTCTGGTGAACCAACCCGATGCTGTTAATGTGACCCAAATTGACAAAGAGGACGGGCAAATTGTATTTGAATTGCGCGTTGCTGAGGAAGATATGGGTAAAGTCATTGGCAAGCAGGGAAGAATTGCAAAAGCGATTCGGGCAGTTATGAAATCTGCTGCCATTCGTGAAAATAAAATGGTGTCAGTAGATATTGTTTAATCAGAAAGCCGGCAGATTTTTTCTGCCCCAATACCAGTTGCGGGACGGCGGAATCGGTCGTCCCTATGCTTGTATTTGAGAAAGGATATTATGGAAAAAATTGAAGTGGGTGCAGTGCGGAACACACACGGACTGCACGGAGAGATTAAAGTTGTCAGCTTTTGTGACAGCCCGGATTTTTTTGAGGGCTTTTCTAAGTTGTGGATTAACGGCCGGGAATACACCCCCGGGCAGGTACGATATCAAAAAGATCATTTGATTTTATCTCTTCGGGGAGTTACAACCATTGAACAGGTCGAGCTGTTAAAGCAAAAAATCATTTTTGCCGAAAAACAGGAAGTGGTGGATCAGCTGGAAGAGGATCGGTATTTAAT
>CAKSSZ010000047.1 GCA_934489915.1 uncultured Clostridia bacterium
GTTCGTTTACGGCCTGGTCAAATATACCTACAGTAAGCTTGATATCTGCGACTTATCGGCAAGAACCACCTATAAAAACGGTGTGGAGCCAATCGAGGACCAAACTTATTTTGAAGAAAAAAGCGTAAACACAAACAGCAGCGGCGATACCGTTCCCAAGCTGGAATTAAACAATAAAATTTTAACGCTGAACCCAAACGGGATCAACGGCGTATATCTTGCCTGGGTGTATACCGGGAATGAAAGATTTGAATATGACGGGAACTATCAGTGGAATGAGCTGATTGAAACAGGAAAAAGCTTCAATTACAACACCGGTCACGGATACCGGACGGCATATAATACCAGGGAGGTAGAATTATCTGAAAACGGATGGTACACCGTATTTGCCATCTGGTATGAAAAAGGGCAGAAGCTGCATGTGGCAAAAAATGTTCATGTGGGAACCGTTGAAACAAGCGGGGTCGGCACCGAGTATGAACAGGAAGCCTATGATACCTGGCAGCATAACAAAAAATATGTTCAGTCGGTGCCCGGGGTGAAAAACTATCTGTTTATCGGCGCTGACCATTGGGATCGCAGCGAATTAACAAAATCCTATTCCGATTATGTGGTGCTTGCCACCGTGAATACAAATAACCGGGAGGTTTCTTTTACAACAATCCTGAAAGAATCCTATGTTTATATTCCGTCCATCGGGTGCGGAAGACTTACCAATGCTTATAATTGCGGCGGCGTTGAGCTGGTCGCCAGAACAATCGAAGAAAATTACGGACTGAAAATTGACAACTATCTGTTGCTCGATTACCATTATTTTATCCAAATGATCAATGCTGTCGGAGGAATCAAAGTCCGGATTGAGGCATATCAGGTTCCTTATATCAATCAATACATCAGCAGTCTGGAGCAGGATTACCGCTCTGCCTCTGAGATTGTAACAGCAAAATCCCTGGAAGAAAAGAGCGGGGAAGTTTTGCTGGACGGACCGCAAACGCTTGCCTATATCCGATATTATAACGAGGGCGATTGGGCAAGAGGGGAACGCTACGAACGGATGATGAAAGGCTTTTACAACAGTCTCCGCAAAACAAGGTTATCCACAATTGTAAATGATATTTTCCCGTTGTTCACCACGGATTTCAGCTTTGGGGAATATCAGGAGTTTTTGTATTACTTACCGCTATATCTGAAATATAACGTTCAAGGGAATGAGCTCCCCGGTGAAAACCGCCTTGCTCCTTTTAAGGAAAGCTATCGCTACAACGTTCTTTTAAACAAGTCGGTGGAAATTGATACGGTAATGCATTCAATTTTTAACAATAAAAATGAGGAACACCCGCAGATGTGGTGGATTTCCTCGATCCTGCTGATTTTGTATGCTTGCCTTTTCGCCGTATCCTTTGGTGCATTAGGTTATCTGATATTCCGCAAAAGACGAATTGTATATATGGATCCTGTTTCCCATGTGAAAAAATACAAATCGAAAAAATACCGTTGGAACAGCGATGTTCACGTGTATCATCAGGATGTCCTGGGCGACTATGACGGCGGGATGTTTATGGATCGGGAAATGACGCAGCGGTACCCGCACAAAATAAAAATGCCCATGCATGACCTTTTGGTGTATGTACCAATGCCAATCCGTGACGGTAAGGATGATTCCAAGCAGAAAAACAGTTCCGGGAAAGCGCCGGCCGCACGTTAAAAATGAAGAAAGGAGACGCCTGCCCAAATGAGTTCAAGAACACAAAAATCAGCCCGTAATATTGCCTTTTCCATCAGCTATCAGCTGGTGACCCTGCTTTCCAATTTTTTTATCAAAACCGTGCTGATCAAAAATCTGGGCATACAGTACACGGGCGTCTCCGCACTTTTTACCGATATTCTGACGGTTTTATCCGTTGCGGAGCTTGGCTTCAGCACGGCTGTTTCTTATGCGCTTTACCGCCCTCTTTATGAAAAAGACGATCTGCAAATTGCAAGGCTGATGGGGTTATATCAAAAAATTTATCGGATTGTTTTTGCTGTGATTCTTGCAGCCGGAGCGGTTTGTTTGATTTTTCTGAACGGTATTGTAAAGGATGTTCCCGATATCAAGGAAAATATTCACATTATTTTTCTATTCTTTCTCTTCAAAACTGCTGTTTCCTATTTGTTTGTTTATAAAGCAACGCTCATAGAAGCAAATCAGGAAAAACACATTGTGTCTGCCATCGGAATAGCGGTTTGTATCCTGACAACCGTTTTAGAAGCGATTTCCTTAACCGTATGGAAAAGCTACCTGGGGTACCTTGCGGTCATGGTCACCATGGTCATTGTGCAAAACCTTATCATTTCATCGGTTGCAAACCGCCGGTACCCCATGTTAAAGGCAGAGTGCGGGCAGAGCCTTCCCTTGTCGGAACGCAAAGAAATTTTTAAAAATGTAAGAGCCCTGGCAATTTACAAAATTTCCGGCGCTCTGCAAAGAGGGGTGGACAGTGTGATTATCTCCGCCATGCTGGGCACTTCGCTTGTGGGTTTCTTGTCTTATTATAAAATTATTATCAATCAGGTGGATTCCCTCTTCGGTCAGATTTTTGAAGCAATGAAGCCCAGTGTGGGGCATCTTGCGGCAAGTGAAACCGGCGAAAGACAGTACGCCGTTTTTAAAAAGATGTGCTTTTTATCCTTTGCAATCGGGAATTTCATTACGGTTTCCCTGGTCACATTGTTAAATCCTTTTATTACGTTATGGTTGGGGCGCAATTATTTGCTGGGAAGGAACATTATCATTTTGCTTGCGGCGGACGCTTATCTCATTACTATGGTACGCCCTTACGAAAGCTTCCGAAATGCAAACGCCCTGTTTGTGCAGGGAAAATACAGGCCGGCGATTATGGTGATTTTAAACATTGTTTTGTCAATCCGGCTTGCAAGGCAATGGGGTATATCCGGTGTTTTGTTTGCAACCGTAGCCGCAAGGCTCCTGACCCATGTATGGTATGACCCCTGGCTGGTTTATCGCAAGGTGTTTCAAAAACCATTTTTGCAATATATTAAAATGAAAATCGGTTATCTGCTCACCGTGGCCGCAAGCTGCGTACTCGTATCTGCTGTTTGTTACAGGATTCAGTGCTCCAATCCATGGGTTACCTTTTGCGTCCATGCTTTCCTGTGCGTAATTCTCCCTAACACGGTTTTGGTCGCTTTGTTTCACCGTAACAATGAGTTTCAAGCATTGTGCAAGGCTATGCGTACGCTGTTTCAAAAAATGCGCAAGCCAACCCAATCATGTTAAAGCAGGCTATACTGCCTCAGCCCAATCCATGGGCAGAAGGTTACGTGTTTAATATAATGCACACGGTCAGTACGCCGTGATCCAGGCTGTATTTGATGTTACCGCCATATTTCCTGATTGCCGAAAGCATACTGGCAATCCCGATCCCACGGTTTTTCACCATATTATTTTCAAGGGCAAGATCCTCCCTGCAAGGATTTGAACATACGATCACGGTTTTATCCGCAACCGTTCGGAGGTTTACCTTTATTTCACCGTCCGATCCGCATTCCGCACAGCCGTTTATGGCATTTTCCAAAAGATTTGCCAAAATGGCAACAAAATCAACATCGGTGATCAGGGTGTTTTCCTGGGTATCTGCCCGAACAGAAAGGGGAAGCCCCATTTTTTGCGCCTTTTGATCAAAGCCATTCAAAATAGCGTTGACTGTGATGTGCGGGCAAAACTCGCGCAGCCGTGCCGCCTCTAAACTTTCGTTATACTGCTCCAAATAACAGAGCGCTTCCTGCACCTCGCCTTTTTTCAGCATAGCCGCAATATTTTGATTATGATGCCTGAAATCATGAAAAACAGTTTTTGCCGACAATTCATTTTCTTTTGCGGTTTTCAGCTGCCCCTGCAAATATGTGATATTCCGGCGGATCAACTCATCGTTGCTTTCCTCCAGCATAGATTGAACCGTGCCGAAAATCACCCACAAAATCGAAACATAGAGCAACACAAAAACCGCAAAAAACGGAATATAGCTGTTGATATTTTTGTATTCGGCATTGAAGATTACCACAAATGCAGAAAAAATCAGCAAAAATAAAATCGAGACCACCGATATGGAGTACCATGTTTTACGGCGCTTTCCGGACACGGCTCTCACAGAAGGGCGCAAAGCCCGGATATAAATCAACGCCATCGGAAGAAACAAGACGGTTCGGATGCTGTTCCTCGCATAATAAATCACCAGCTCCGACGAATGTTTTAAAAATATGCTGCACAAGATCAGAGCGATACAGACAAATATACTAAACACGTTGGCATAGCTGACGAATAAGAAAATCTTTTTACAGACAGGATCGGCAGAGGTTTGTAAAAACATAAAAAACGATATCAAAAGCGTGCTGGTAAACGCTGCGGCATAATATCCGGGACTTTCCCCCAGCTTCGCATAGGTGAGCATAATCAGCCCCACAAACACAACATAAAATGCAGAATAAATCAACGCCATTTTGCGTGGCGAGTATTTTGGCTCCGTCATGACCCAAAAGGAAAGCAAATGGGAAAGGCTCAGCAGGGTCATCGCCGCAAAAATATGAATCATTGTTTCATCGCCTCCTCCCGGTAAAAATCAAAATATTGCTCTTTTACCTCACTTCTCAACCGTCTCGGAACCGGGATCCTCTGCCCGTTTATCATAACAAGCTCTGCTTGCAGAACACTTTGCACACACCTGAGATTCACAAGATAGGACGCCCCCACCGGCAAAAAACCGGTCATGCCGCCCAAGGATGCTTTGATCTCTGTAAGAGCGGTGCGTGTTTTGATCCACTTTCCTGATTTTAAGCAGATTTCAACGTTATGATTTTTCGATTCCATATATAGCACCTGATATAAGTCAATCCGATGGATTTCCTTCCCGCAGGTAACCGGCACAAAGCAATGCTGCCGCTCTTTTTCCATCACCCGATCCAAGGTATCGTTCAGCCGTTCCTTTGTAAAGGGCTTTGTCAGATAATCGTTTACGTGCAGTGCAAATGCCTCCACAGCAAAATCAGAGCTTGTGGTCAAAAAAATAATATTGGTATTATTTTCACTTTTGTTTTGGAGCTCTTTTGCAATTTCCGTCCCCAGAATTCCGGGCATGCAAATATCCAACAGCGCCAGATCCGGAGCGCCGTTTTTGCCCATATCGTCCAACAGATCGAAGGGATTTAAAAAACACCGAACGGTAATCATAAGCTCCGGGTGTGCCTTTGCATACTCTAAGACAATCTGCTGCATATGATCAAGCTCGTTTTTTTGATCGTCGCATATGACAATATTCATTCTTGCCCCCTCCTTTTCCGGAAAGCACAGGGATGAGACCTGCACGGTAAGCGTAATCTTCCTTCTTTTCTCTATAGTGAATTATATCACACAATTTCAAATTTGTCATCCTACCAAAGTCGGATTTTTTATTTTTCGTCGCTATGCACAACGGCAGGGAGCCATTTTTCACCGAAAAACAGCCTAAATGTTTGAAGGAAGGTGAAAATTTTTCTTTTTTCTATTGACAACCTACCGTTTGGTAGGTATAATAATAGTAACAATACTTCCAACGGGAGGCTGTCAGCATGATAGAAAAGAGCAATACAAAGCAGGAGATTTTAAAGACGGCATTGGAACTGTTCTCGGTGCAGGGCTATGAGGCCACCTCTGTTTCTCAAATTGCAGACGCAGTCGGCATCCGCAAAGCGTCCATGTACAGTCATTTCGGCAGCAAGCAAGCCATCCTGGACGCACTGACCCAAGAAAGTGCAGAGCAATATGAAAAGCATTCTATCTTTGCCCAAACCGATTGGGACGACCCAGCATTTCAAAACCCCTCCCCCGAGGAGGTTCTACAAATGATTCTGGGGCATATCCGCTTTATTCTGCATGATCCGCAAATCCGTAAATCACGCAAGATGCTGACCGTTGAGCAGTTCCGGAACCCCCCTCTGAAGGCCTTGCAGACCCAGCATAATTATACGGACGTGATGCGCTATTTTACCGAACTGATGACCGTCCTCATCCGCCGGGGAAGATTGGCAGACCACGACCCGGAAATCATGGCGGCGCAATTATGCCTCCCTATCTCCGTCTGGATCAATCTATGCGACCGTGAACCGGAGCGGGAGGAAGAGATCATGGGGCTGATGGAGCGGCACATCCGGCAGTTTTTCAGGCTTTACCAAAAGCAACATTGAGCAATCGGGAACAGAAAAAAGCAGACATCATACAGCTTTTATGCTTGCTCCAATCCGCATGGGCAAAAGGAAAAAATAGAACAGCGGCTGATCGCTCTCTTGCATCAGCCGCTGTTTTGCTGTCTCTCACACGCTATCGGAACTATGGCAGTTGATGATATTCCTCATCCGACACCGGCTCGCACCACTCATTTTCGGTATTTTCCCCCGGAACCTCAACAGCAAGATGAGAAAACCAGCTGTCCTTTGCCGCCCCGTGCCAATGCTTCACGCCCGCTTTAATATTGACCACGTCTCCGGGAACCAGCTTTCTCGCTTCTTTGCCCCATTCCTGATAATACCCTTCTCCGGCAACGCAAATCAAAATTTGTCCGCCGCCCTGGGTCGCATGGTGAATGTGCCAGTTATTTCTGCACCCCGGCTCAAAAGTCACATTAAAAATTCCCACTTGCTCGGTGGACAGAGGAGCCAGATAGCTTTGACCGCTGAAATATTTTGCAAATGCATCGTTTTTTTCGCCTGTTTCAAATACGCTTATTTTTTTCATTCCGTTTTTCTCCTTCCTTATTCGTGAAGTTTCAGATTGTGCAGCATTTTTACGAATTCAGGGTCATAGTGGTTCACGATTTCGCTCCTGCCCGTATCGAGCGCTGCGATTTTTTCCATATCCTCTTGGGAAAGTGCGAAGTCCCAAATGTCAAAATTCTGCTCCCTTCTTTCTTTGTGCGTGGATTTCGGAATGACAACCACACCGCGCTGAACATTCCAGCGGAGTGCGACCTGCGCTGCGCTTTTACCGTATTGATTGCCGATTTCAGTTAAAACGGGATGGGTAAAAATGCCGTATTTCCCTTCGGCAAACGGTCCCCACGCTTCGGGGATCACGCCGTATTCCTTCATCAGCTTCAGCGCCGCCTCCTGCTGAAAAAACGGGTGCAGCTCCACCTGATTTACAGCCGGTATGATTTCAACGGTTTCGCAGAAATCACAAAGCCGTTCCGGGTAAAAATTGCAAACGCCGATGGCACGGATTGCGCCGTCCTTGTATTCCTCCTCCATAGCACGCCAAGCGCCAATATAATCGCCCATGGGCTGATGAATCAAATACAAATCCAGATAGTCTGTACCGAGCTTTTTCAGAGATGTTTCCAGGGCTCTTTTGGCGCCGTCATAGCTTGCGTCCTGTACCCAAAGCTTGGTTGTGATAAAAAGCTCGTCACGGGGAACGCCGCATTTTTTGATCGCCGCTCCGACCGCTTCTTCATTTCTGTATGCCGCCGCCGTGTCAATGAGACGATACCCCGTCTCGATGGCGTCAAGCACCGCCCGTTCACATTCTGCGCTGTCCGGCACCTGGAATACGCCAAAGCCCTCCAGCGGCATTTTGATTCCGTTGTTTCACGTTGCAAATTCCATCTTTACATTCTCCTTTCTTTTCTGTCATTATTATAACACATTTATGTTCAAATAAAAAGTACCGGTTGGGTTCCTTGTGCCTCCCAAGCGGGTTACACTAAAAAGGCAGTCTGCATCACAACCCCACCATTATCGTATTATAACATAAATTTATAAAAATCTCAAGGAACCGTGATAAAAATATTTATAAAATGAGTTTTGTTTTAATTCCGCTTGGATAAATATCACTATATCAGACAAGTGATATGGGCATTTGAGAGAGTGAGAAAAAGAATTCAAAAAAACTACGGAAAAGAAAGCCGGTTGTTATTTAAGTATTCAAAAAAAATATTAACCATGCGCAAAAGCAAGCTGCATTCGTCACAATTAGAAAAAGTGGAACACCTATTATATTTTAATGACGATCTACGCAGTGCCTATTATCTGAAAGAATTGTTCTATGAAATACTGGATTGTAAGGACAGCGTTCGGTGTAAACAAATGCTTTCCAAATGGATTTTAATTGCCCAAAACAGCCGATTGAAGGATTTTCAGGACTGCTCCGCTACGTTTCAAAATTGGGCAAAGTCAATCCTTAATACATTTGATCATCCCTATACCAACGGATTTACAGAAGGATGTAATAATAAAATTAAAGTATGAAAACGAAATGCTTATGGCTATCGCAACTTCGATCGATTCAGAAACCGCATTTTGCATATGTTTCATTATAAAACAAAGGCGGCTACGAGTCAACCCCGAATTTAGTGTAAAGTCTTTACGAAACCTCCAAGATGATATATAATAAAATATCATTTTGGAGGTTTTAATTATGCCAAGGTACAAATTAAGTCCCATTGAGAGGGCAGCAGAAAAAGAACGCAAGGAGAATTTGCGTAACATCATGAAAGGGCTGGATGTAAAGAATTTTGATGA
>CAKSSZ010000048.1 GCA_934489915.1 uncultured Clostridia bacterium
TGGTGAAAAAACACTTCCAGATTGATGAAGAGGGCTTTGTAAATATTCCTCAAAAACCCGGTTTGGGTGTGGAAATTGATGAAGAAGTACTCCGTCACTATGAGGTGAAATAGGATGGAACGGGCATGGGAAATGCAGCAGGAGATATTCCGGGCGGTGAAAGCCTCCGTCCGTGCCGGTATGAGTGAGGCGCAGGTGGCGGCAGTGATTGACCGGTGCGGCTATCCTTGGCAGGGAGACCTGCTCTCCGGGGAACGGACGGCAGAGGTGGAGGGCGGCTTTACCGATCGGGTTTTGCAGCCCGGGGATCCTCTTCTGCTGGATTTGCAGCTGTGGGATGGCCGGTGTTGGTCGGATATTACCCGTACCTTTTTTGTAGAATGGGTATCCGATCCCGCCCGGAGAGCATTTGAGGCGGTTGCTACGGCCATTGGGGCAGCGGAAAAACGCCTTGCTCCCGGTGTGACCGGAGAAGAGCTGTTTGATACCTTACAGGCAGCTTTGCCGGAGGAGGGGAGGTTTTCTCACCACGGAGGGCACCTGATCGGTGCAGAGCCATTAGAGCAGCCGCAATTTTACCCCGGCGCCACCGAGCCGCTTCCGGTCGGTACACGGATCACCTTAGAGCCGGGGCTGTATTTTCCCGGTCGGTTCGGGATTCGTTTGGAAAATAATTATGAGATTACGGAGCAGGGCTTTCTTCCCCTGTTTTCGAATTTGTTACCAATAGATGAGTATCTGCTGAAAGGAATTTAAAGTATGTTAGAAGGAGCCTTTGGCGTTGTATTAACGCCTTTTACCCCTCGGGGAACTGTAGATTATGACGCCTTGGAGCGGGAGCTGGATTTTTTGCTCCGCTCGGAGATCCCCGGATTTTTTGTTTGCGGCACCACGGGAGAATTTGTACATCTTTCTCCGGAGGAAAATGCAGCGGTGCTGCAGTTTTGCGCCAAGCGTCTGGGAGGAAAAAAGACGCTTCTGGCAGGCGCATGTGCGTCAGATGTGAACACCTCCGCCTTTTATATGCGCTGTGCACAAGAGGCGGGTTACCGGGCGGCGGTCGTTTGCCCGCCCTACTATTTTACCAGAAGTCAGGAAGATATTGTTCGTTTTTATCGTGCTCTCTGCAAACTGGAAATTTGCGATTTGGTGCTTTATAACATCCCCTTCTTCACTGCACCTATCGCCCGGGAGAGTTTCCTGACCCTTTTGGAAGAGGAACGAGTCATCGCTATGAAGGATTCCTCTGCCAATATGAAGCAAATTTGTCATGAAATTGATTTGGCAAAACGGGTTCGTCCGGATTTCTCAATTTTAAGCGGGACGGACGATTGTCTGGTTCCTGCCTTGGCGGCAGGATGCAAGGGCAGCACCACTGCATTTTCTGTTATATTGCCGGAAATTAATGCAGAGATTTACCGTCTGTTTTATGCGGGGAAAATACAGGAGGCAATGGCACTTAATCAAAGCTGCCTGCCCTTATTGCGGCTGGCAGAAGAGGTGATGTTCCCCACCGGCTATAAGATGATTTTCCGGGAACGGGGTTTTCAAATGGGCGATTGTCAGCCCAATGATGAAGAAAAAATTCGCTGGATTGCTCCCCTGATTCATCAGGAGCTGGAGCGGTTGCTGGGCGACGCAGCTTTTATCGGATAGAAAGGATGTGGAGTGCGTGAAAGCGGCAGTTTGGACAAAAATCAATCATGTGGAAATTCAGGAAAGACCCATGCCCCAAGCGCAGCCGGGCGGAGTGGTCGTGCGTGTGCATAACGTTGGGGTTTGTGCAACGGATGTGCATATGATTACCGGGCGCATTGCGCTTGCGGAGCCGCCCCATGTTCTGGGGCATGAGATTGCCGGCGAGGTTTGGGAACTGGGAGAAGGCGTGACCGGCTGGAATCAGGGCGACCGGGTGGCAATTGATACCATCGTATCCTGCGGGCGGTGCCCGGCTTGCAAATCCGGGCGGCGGGAGCTTTGCCCCCATCGGCAGGAAATTGGATACCCGCCTTTCTCCGGCGGATATGCAGAATTTGTGGCAGTACCTGCCCAGTGCTTAGTGGCGCTGCCGGACGCTCTGTCCTATCGGGAAGCGGCGATTTTAGAAAGCGTGGCTTGCCCCTTTGGGTCGGTGATGCGGATTGGCATTCCTACCGGAGCGGATGTTCTGGTGCAGGGGGGAGGCCCTGCGGGGATTGCCTATATCCAATCTGCCAAGCTTCGCGGAGCAGGTCGTGTGATTGCTTCTGTAAGAGGCAAAGAGCGGATCGAATATGCCAAGCAATTCGGCGCTGATGTGGTGATTGATGCAGAGCATGAAAATGTTTTGGAACGGGTTTTAGAGGAGACAGACGGCCGGGGGTGCGATGTTGTAATGGACGCAGCCGGCAGCCGGGACAGTATTCTCCTTTGCTTTGACGCTTGCTGCCCGGGGGGCGATGTGTTTTTCTATGGGATTCCGGATGCGTCTGTGGAGCTGCCATTTCCCTTTATGAAGCTGCTGACCAAGCAGCTTCGGCTCCACGGTGTGTTGGAATATTGCGCCGGATGGGACACATTGGTGAAGCTTACCGCCTGCGGACGGATGAATGTGCGGGATATGGTAACGCACACCTTTTCTTTAGAGGAATTACCCCGTGCGGTGGAACTGGTAAAATCAAAGGATCGAAGCTTAATCAAGGCGGTCATTCAGGTACTGCCCGATTGAGAATGCTGACAATAAAATTTATTTTCGCTTTTTCCAACAGGAGGTGACAAACATAAAAAGCGAAATTAAAATAAACATGAAAATGAAAGGAGAATGTGAAATGAAGAAGTATTTGGGAATCCTTGTGGTTTTATGTATGTTAACAACGTTACTCATCCCCGGCTTTGCTTTAGCAGCAGAGAATATTTTAGACAACGGTGGGCTGGAAACCGGTGATACCACCGGCTGGACGACCTATCCTCCGGGGAATTTTGCTTCCGGTAATATTGCAATTTCAGCTGTGGTAGAGGCGGCGCATAGCGGTTCCTACGGTTTAAAGCTGGAAACCACCGCCAATAGCCCGGGCTGGAGCAATACCGGCGCTTATCTGACGGTGGCAGGTTCTAAGATTGATTTGAGCAAAGAATATGTATTAAGCTGCTATGTAAAATCCGCAGATGGGAAAAACCGCAAGCTGCGGCTGGCGGCGATGTATCGGAATGCCGCAACAGACGGGCTTTATACCTATGCTTCCGATTTTGTCACGGTAGGGGCAGAATGGCAAAAGCTTTCCCTGACCATGGCGGCGGGGAACACGGTATTAACCTCGGAGCAGCAGGCGGAGATGTACTCCATGGAAGTATACGTGCAAAACCCCATTACCGAGGAAAGTGCCGGCATCTATTATGCGGATGACATGGAATTGGCGGAAGCTACCGCCATTGAAACGGTGAGGAATACCGTCAGCGTTGGTGAAAACGGCAAGGTGACCATCGGCGGGAAGGATTACACCGGCGAGAGCCAATTAGACGGACTGCTCCCGGGCAGCGTCCTAGCCTTCACCGTTACGCCGGATGACGGATATGAAATCGATACTGTTACCTATGACAACAAGGAGATCACCGGTGCCACGCTGACAGTGGTGAAGGACGCAACCTTAAAGGTCATCTTCCGGAAAAAGACGGACGGCAACCTGTTTGATAACGGCGGATTGGAACAAGGAACGGTGGACGGCTGGGTTACTTATCCCCCGGGAAATTTTGCACCCGGAAACATAGCCATTTCAGCTGTGGCAGAGGCGGCACACACCGGTTCCTACGGCATGAAATTACAGAGCACTGCCAATACTCCGGAATGGGGACATACCGGAGCGGTATATTCCATTAAGGTATCCAAGCTGAATCTGGATCAGCGTTACTTACTGACCTGCTGGGCAAAATCCGGCGATGGGAAGACCCGCCGGGTACGGATTGCTGCGATATATCGAAACACCAACACGGACAACCTGGCAGAATCGGTCAGCGATTATATGACCATAGGATCGGATTGGAAACAGCTGTCTTTTGAAATTGATATCCCCAGAGAAACACTGGGTGATAAGCTGTCCGAAGCGGATGTGGTGGAGCTGATGTTCCAAAATCCCATTACCGATGAGGACGCAGGCGTCTATTATATGGACGATTTCTCCATGAAGCTCAATAATATTGTAGACAACTATAGCTTTGAGGAAGGTCATATGGACGGCTGGGCGGCATATCCTCCCAATGACTGGGGCGCCTGGACAGAGGTGACAGAAGACACCGCAAGAACCGGTTCTCACAGCTTGAAAATTAGAACGGATAATAATGTGCCCGATTTTGATCACACCGGCGCTTATTATTCCCTGCCGGTAGACAAGATGGATCCGGAAAAGGCCTATGCGGCTTCTGCCTGGTTAAAATCCGCAGACGGAAAAAATCATGACATCAAGGTATATGCGGTGTACCGGAATGAGGCAACCGACGCATTGAAGGGCTTTGTCTCGGAAGAGACGGTTACCATTACTCCCGACGAATGGAAGCAGGTTTCCTTCACCATCAAAGAGGTTATGACAAGCGCTTATGTGCTGGAAATTTGCTTTGCAAATCCCAACAACGACGGTAACAAGGGAACCTATTATTTAGACGATGCCTGTGTTTCCGTAATTGGCAAAAGACCGGCAGCGCCGGAGGCAAAGAATGTGAAGGTCACGGGGGACACCTCCGCTGTGGGCAATGTTCTGTCCGGCAGCTATACCTTCTATGATGATAACGACGATCCAGAAGGGGAGAGCGTTTACCGCTGGCTGCGGGGGGACGATAAGAATAACGTGTCCTCCTGGACGGAAGCGGCAAAGGGGACCTGCACGGCAGAAAAAGCAATTACTTATCCCCTGACCGACGCTGACGCAGGGCATTTCATGGCGTTGGAAATCACACCGAAGAGTACCGTAGAGCCTATGGACGGGCAAGCGGCTTACGGGATCTGCGACCGTAAAATCGGCGAGACTCTTCCGGCGGCTGTCATTGACCTGACCAAGCTGAAAACCGATTTCACTGTTGGAGAAACGGGTAAGGTGAAGGTGACGGGCGCAGCGGATAACGGCGCCGTGCTGGATGTAACGGATAAGTCTACCGTGACCAGCAGCAATCCGGAGACACTTGAAATTTCCTCCGACGGTACCATGACTGCCAAGAAGATTGGCCTGGCAACGGTGACGGCGGTATATCAAAATGAAGGAATCACCCTGGAGAAAAAAGCAATTGCAGTGGTGGCAATGAAAAAGGTATCGGACAACGGCTTTGAAGATCCTTCCGTACCGGTTACTACTTATAATATGAACACCGGCGCCACCTATGAGAATACCACAGATTATTCCAAGGATGTGGTGAAAGACGGTAGCTATTCCCTCCTGCTGAAGAGCACCGGAGACGATATGATTGCTAACGATTTGCTCCGGAATGTGAATCGGAACCGGGGATATTTAGAGGCGTGGTTCTATGATGAGAACGCCTCCGGCAATCAGTCGGAAAGCGGCTTTTATATGACTGCTCGGGAGCAGACGCCGGAGGTTGGATTAGGCGTTCATCTGGGCTTTACCCCAAATCACCATGACGGTCCCGAGGAATTCGGCGGCTCCGGAGATTTCTATTTTCGCGGAGTGCCCAGCTGCGGCGGATATATGACCTATGACGGCGGTCTTGCGAGAAGCAACGGCTGGCATCAGGCAATCCTTGATTTTAGCGGCGAGGGCTATGCTCTTTATGTGGACGGTGTAAAAATTGCGCACCGTGACAGCGGAAACGGCGGCTTGAACGATTTATATTATCTGCGCCGTTTGCCCAACAGCAAGCTTTCTTATGTGGATGATGTACGGCTGTATGCAACGGCATACAATGCGCCTGAGGTTTCCGACGTAACCGTTTCCGGTGATGCTGCAAAAGGCGAGGCGCTGACGGTTTCCTATACCTTTACCGCAGATGCGGCAGGGGCAGAGGATGCAAGCACTTTCCAGTGGCTGCGGGGAGATCAGGAAGCGGGCGACTTTACACCCATTCCGGAAGCAACCGGCAAGACTTACCAGCCTACCGAGGCGGATTACGACGGTTATTTGAAGGTAGCAGTGACGGCACATCAGACCGTTGAGCCGAAGGACGGTAAAACGGTGGAGAGCAAAAGTGTGCAAATGCCGGCCTATCCTGTAGCAAGCCAGGTAGAAATTTCTGGCGGCGGTGTTGTAGGACGTGAGCTGGAAGGCAGCTATACTTACAGCGACGCAAACGGCGACGAAGAGGACGGTTCTGCTTACCGGTGGCTTTCTTCCGACCGGGAGGATGGAGACTATACTCCCATCGCCGGCGCAACAGGCAAAACCTATACAGTGACAGCCGACATGGCAGGACGGTATTTGAAATTTGAAGTCACCCCGAAAAATAAAGCGGTAGCAGCAGGAACGGGGAAAACAGCTGTCAGCGAACCGCTGGCGATTGTTGCCGGGAACCGTGCGCCGGTGGCAACAGATGTGAGAATCAGCGGCGTTGTGACGGTCAACGGTCTTGCTCAGGGCGGCTATCTTTACACAGACGAGGACAACGACCCGGAAGGGGAAAGCAAATATCAATGGTATCAGAGCGACGCGGCAGACGAGGGCTTCACTGCCATTGAAAATGCGACCGGCCGCAGTCTGACCATCGGTACAGAATTAGAAGGCAAATATCTCCGCTTTGAAGTAACTCCTGTGGACTCCTTCGGCATGGCAGGAAAAGCGGTACAAAGCGAAAGCGTTCTGGTAGAAAATAAGACCATCAATCAGCTGTATGTTTCCGCAGAACAGACCGGAACGGGCGACGGCTCCCGGGAACATCCCTTTGCAAAGGCTGAGGAAGCAAGAGATTATATCCGCCAGCTGAAAAAGAGCGGATTGTATCCGGAGGGCGGCGTAACGGTATACTTTATGGCAGGCACTTATGCTTTAGAAGATACCTTTACCCTGACCGAGGAGGACAGCGGTACGGCTGACGCACCCATTCTCTACCGTAACTACGGAAACGACAAGGTAATTTTCTCCGGCGGCAAGAGCTTTAATGTGGCAGATTTCTCTAAGGTTTCCGGCTCTATGAAGTCGCTGCTGAAATCTTCTGCGGCGCAGGAAAATGTGCTGGTGGCTGATTTGAAGGTGCTGGGTGTGACCGATTTTGAGGAATTTCACACCGTTTCCTCCGGACCCCGGTATACCTTGTTCGGTACCTTGTTTGAAATGGACGGACAGCAGATGAAGCTCTCTCGCTGGCCCAACAGTGATTACAGAACCGATTGGGCTTCCGTCAATGTACGGACGAAAACCCCGGCGGTCTTAGGCTATAGCGATGACACCATTTCTAAATGGACCTATAAGACGGACGACATCTGGTTCCTGGGATATTGGTGGTATGACTGGGCGGCGGAATTTTCAAAGGGTACGATTGACGCAGCCAATAAGCAGATTACCCTGCAAACGGACTTACACTACGGCGTAAACGGAAACGGCAGACCCATGCGGGCGTACAATGTCTATGAAGAAATTGACGAACCGGGCGAATGGTATCTGGATCGGAACGCAGGCAAGCTGTATTTCTATCCGCCGGCAGAGGTAAAGGCAGATTCGGTTCTGACCATGACGGATAAAACCTTTGATTTGGTTTCTATGGATCAGGTTTCTAACGTTACCTTCCGCGGCATTTCCTTTACCGGCGGCCGCGGTCTGGCAGTGAATATGAAGGGCGGCGAAAACAACCAGCTCAGCAACTGTGACATTCATTTGTTTGAGCAGTCCGCCGTCAGCATTACCGGTGATGAAAGTAAAAACAACGGTCTGGACAGCTGTGCTATTTATAACTGCGGCGCAGGTGCCATCACCCTGCGGGGCGGCTTGAAGGAGTCTGTGACCCCGGCAGGAAATTATGTAAAAAACAGCGTGATGCATGATGTGTCCATGATGCGTGAGGTATATGCTCCCGGTGTGGATGTGGACGGCGTAGGCAATGTGATTTCGCACAACGAATTTTACAATTCTCCCCATCAGATGATTCTCTTCCACGGGGTGGAAAATGTGATGGAGTATAACAAGTTCCACAATGTGTGCAAAAACGCAGCGGATATGGGCGTTATTTACACCGGGCGGAACGTGGCAGACCAGGGCAATCTGATCCGGTACAATCATTTCTATAATGTAGGCACCGGCTTTGCATCCAACTTTGCGCCTTGCTGCATCTTTACCGATGACGGCAGCTCTAACCTGGAGGCATATGGCAACGTGTTCGGTCCCAACGTCACCTCCGTTGAGGTCATTAAGATTCACGGCGGTATTTATAACCGGTTCCACCATAACCTTTATATTGATGCACCGGAGGCGTATTACCAATCCGGCTGGAATAAGGGGCATTGGTATAACATGGTCATCGGTGACAGTGAGCCGGCGCTGCGGGATAGCTTCCTGGCGGTGAAGGATAATCCGCTTTATCTGGAAAAATGGCCTTGGCTCAGGCAGCTGAAGGATACCAGCGGTTCTCCCTCTACCATTG
>CAKSSZ010000049.1 GCA_934489915.1 uncultured Clostridia bacterium
GAACCGATCCCACCGGCGGCGCCATTTATTATTATAATCCTGAAAAAACAACCAATCAATGGATCTATACCCGTCAGGTGATTACCGTGATCGGAAAGCATCGATTTGCTATATAAAAAGGAGCGAGTGGTATGAAAAAAAGAAATTACGGATATGCCGTCTTTACCGTGGTATTAGTGCTGATTGCCGCCTTTGCAATCTATCAGTATACGGAATCCAAGCGATACCAAACCATGATGAACAACCAGTATCAACGCTCCTTCAGCGATCTGGTGGATTATGTGGGCAACCTTGAGGTGGAGCTGAAGAAAGGAAAGGCGGTCACGGACACAGCGCAAATGACTGCCTTAACTGCCGATATTTGGCGCAAGGCTTCTTTTGCTCAGGCAAATTTGGGTCAATTACCCATCAGCGATATTGAATTGGAAAACACCTCAAAGTTTTTGTCCCAGGTAGGAGATTATACCTATAGCCTGTCTAAAAAAATGCTGGATGGGGAAGTCATTACAGCTGAGGAAAAGCAGCAAATGAAGGAATTGAGCGAATATGCGACTTCATTATATGATTCTCTGACAAAAATGCAGGAAGAGTTTTATGCCGGCTCCTTAAGCTTTGCAAAAGCGGGGAAAACAGTATTTGCGAAAGATAAAAACCCGAGCTTTGGCAGCAGCATGGAATCGGTGGAGGAAGAATTTGCAGATTATCCCTCTTTAATTTATGACGGTCCTTTTTCAGAACACATTCACCAAATGAAGCCTAAGCTGATTGAAGCGTTGCCGGAAATTACCCCGGGTGAAGCAGAACAGGTGGTGCGTGAGTTTTTGTCGGATCGGCAGCTGACCGCAGTGACCCGAGGAGAGGACGCAAACGGTGTGATTCCGTCTTATTGCTTTCAGGTGTCTGACGGAACCAAGGATCGGGAAATCAATATTTCCGTCAGCAAACAAGGCGGATATCCTGTATGGATGCTGAGCAATCAGACCGCAGCCGAAGGAAAGCTTACAGAGGAGGAAGGCGTAACCTCTGCAAAAAACTTTTTAGCAGCCCAAGGGTATGACCATATGAAGGAAAGCTATTTTGAGAAAAACGGAAATACTCTTTTGGTGAATTTTGCATATGATCAGGACGGAATTTTAATCTATACGGATTTGATTAAAGTAAAGGTTTCTTTGGAGGACGGCTCTGTGATTGGGTTTGAAAACAAGGGATATGTGATGAACCACCAACCCGGCCGAACGTTACCGCAGGTGACCTTTGCCGCAGAGGAGGCTTATGACAGAGCTGCAGACGTAATGGAAGTAACCGATCAAAAATTAGCAGTGATTCCGCTGGAAACAAAAAAAGAAGTGCTTTGTTATGAATTGAAAGGGAAAATAGATCAGGATGAATATCTGATTTATTTGAATGCCGAGACAGGAAAGCAGGAAAAAATTCTTTTATTGCTTGTTTCGGAAAACGGCACCTTAACCATATAAAGAAAGCCGGCAGATGATTGCTTCATCTGCCGGTTATTTTTTAATCCCCTAAGGCTTCCTTTTTCGGGACGGTGACTTTTTCTTCATAGCAGGAAAACATTTCCTCTGTCTGATCGGCATCCGGCTTTGGTGTCAGCATGCTGATTACAGGCACTAAAATCAATCCGCCGATCATAGCGACTGCTCCACATACAATAGGGGAGTTGAGCGGCTGGGGAAGGGGCAGCAGCATATTTGCCAGCATAATTCCAACGCCAAAGAGAAAGCTGCACCACACTGCCGGTTTGGTGGTTCGTTTCCAATAGAGCCCGTATAAGAAGGGCGCCAAAAAGGCTCCCGCCAACGCTCCCCAGGAAATCCCCATCATTTGTGCAATAAAGGTTACGCTGCTTTTATATTGAATGACGGCAATGACGACCGAAATCAAAATAAACAGAACGATCAGCAGCCGCATAATCAACACTTGTTTTTTTTCATCCATTTGCTTTACCATATGACCTTTAATCATATCTAATGTCAGGGTAGAGCTGGACGCCAACACGAGGGAGGACAGCGTCGACATGGAGGCTGCAAGCACTAGAATGACCACCACGCCAATCAGCAGATCCGGTAAATTTTCCATCATAGAGGGGACGATGCTGTCAAATCCGTTTTGCGCAACCTGCTCCGGAGTGGCAAACAACCGACCGAAACCGCCCAAGAAATAACATCCGCCGGCTACCACAATGGCAAAAAAGGTAGAAATAATGGTACCTTTATGAATGGATTTTTCACTTTCAATAGCATAAAATTTTTGTACCATTTGCGGCAATCCCCAGGTTCCCAAGGAGGTCAGGAGCACGACAGAAAGCAAATCTGCGGGGTTTGGACCAAAGAAGGAAGCAAAAATTCCCGGCGTAGTTGTTACGCTTGTGTCCTCTACCTTTGCTAAGAGTGCCAGAGACTCCGTAAAGCCGCCGTTTTTGGAAAGAACCACACCGATTACGGCAACGATACCCACCAGCATGATCAACCCTTGGATAAAGTCATTAATTGCCGTTGCCATGTATCCGCCTGCAATCACGTAAACGCCTGTTAAAACCGCCATTACAACAATACAAACGATATAGTCAATATGAAAAGCCATTCCAAACAGGCGGGACAAACCGTTGTAAAGAGAAGCGGTGTAAGGGATTAAGAAAATAAATACAATCACCGAAGCGCCAATTTTTAATCCGTCGCTTAAATACCGTTTTCCAAAAAATTCCGGCATGGTTGCGGTATCCAGATGCTGTGACATCAGTCTTGTTCTGCGCCCCAGCACTGCCCAAGCCAAAAGAGAGCCGATAAACGCATTCCCTAATCCGATCCAGGTGGAGGCAACGCCGAATTTCCACCCGAACTGACCTGCATATCCTACGAAAATAACGGCGGAAAAGTAGGAAGTGCCGTATGCAAACGCAGTAAGCCAGGGACCGACCGAACGACCGCCCAGCACAAAGCCATTTACATCTGTCGTGTTCTTTCTGCAATAGATTCCCACAGATACCATGATTGCAAAGAACACTACCAACATGAGAATTTTGACTGCCATAACAACATCCCTTTCTTTTGTGCGAGGAAGGGCAAAAGAAAAACCCGTCCTCAAATTTTGTCCAAGGACGGGATTACATTCCCGCGGTACCACCTTAGTTCACTGCTTACCTCACGGCAGCAGCCTCATCAAGTACGCCGCATCAGCGGAAATACTTTATCACTATAACGGGTGAACCCGTCGCAGCCTACTAAGGGAAACCCCTGTTTGGTACGCAGCTCGCAGAATGTATTCAGAAACAAAGCTCCTTACTGCCTTGCACCGTACGGCAGCTCTCTGAAAGGAATCTGTGTTCTTACTTGTTTCCGGTCATCGCCTTTTTTTCATTATATCCAATCCAATCATGTTTGTCAACTGTTTTTTTGTGGGTTTTCTAATTTTGTGATTTATGCATAATATGAATTTCATCCGGGAAAATATTTATAGATATTTTTTCCCCCTCCGGTTGGGACTTTGTACTTTGTGCCAGCCAGGTAAAATCGTCTCCCTCCAGCAGCATTTCATAATGAACGCCCTTGAATACCACAGAAGTAACCGTGACATCCAGCATCCCTTCCCCCAAGGGAACCGCCTTAATATCCTCCGGCCGAACCACGACGTCAACCGGCTCGTTCTTTTCAAATCCGCTGTCAACACAGGTAAACTCTCTGCCACAGAAGGTAACCTTATAATCCTCCTTCATGCAGCCGGGCAAAATATTACTTTCCCCGATAAACCGTGCAACAAACGCATTTTTAGGCTCGTTATAAATATCCACAGGCGACCCGGATTGTTGTATGACGCCTTCAGACATTACCACAATATTATCTGACATTGTCAGCGCTTCTTCCTGGTCATGGGTAACATAAAGGAAGGTAATGCCAAGCTTGCGCTGTAAATTTTTCAATTCAAATTGCATTTCCTGACGCAATTTCAAGTCCAATGCGCCCAAAGGCTCGTCAAACAAAAGAACCCTCGGTTCGTTTACGATTGCCCGTGCAATTGCAATTCGCTGCTGCTGCCCTCCGCTGAGAGAATCGGGCATTCTTTTTTCAAATCCGGATAAGTTGACCATGCGGAGCGCTTCTGTTACTTTTTCTTCAATCTCGTCCTTTTTTAACTTTTTAATCCGCAGACCAAAGGCTATATTTTCAAAAATATTCATGTGGGAGAACAACGAATATTTTTGAAAAACGGTGTTAAACGGACGTTTATTCGGATGTAATTTATTGATGGGTTTTCCTTCAAACAAAACCTCTCCCTGATCCGGCGTTTCAAATCCGCCGATGATACGCAGAGTGGTTGTTTTACCGCAGCCACTTGGTCCCAGCAAGGTAACAAACTCATGTTCTTTAATATCCAGATTGAAATTTTCCAGCACGGTGGTGCCGTCAAAGGACTTGGAAATATTGCGTAACGATAAAATCACTTGATTCATGTGAAAAACCTCGCTTAATTGGTTGTGGTGGTAACTTCCGTCCAGGCCTGATTATAAAGAGATAGTGTATCGCTGTCCAATGTATGGAAGATTTCACAGTTTTTTAACTGATCTTCCGTGGGGTATGCGTACATTGCGCTGGTGTTTTCTTTCTTGATTTCTGCCATCGCTTCACTTTGTACGCTGTAGTATTCAATATAATTTGCATTGCGCTTGGCGGCGTCGGTACTGCACAGGAAATTGATCAGCTCCTCCGCCTCTTTTTTGTGTTTGCTGTTGGCAGGGATGACCATGGCGTCAAAGAATAAATTGCTGCCTTCCTTCGGAATGGCATAGGCAAGGTCGGGATTTTGGTTCATGGCATAGAGCGCATCTCCGGCATATACCAGTGCGACAGCCGCTTCTCCCGCTACCATTTTATCCTTGATATCGTCAAATCCATATGCCAAAATATGCTTCTTTTGCTCAATCAGCTTTTCCTTTGCCTGGGTAATTTCCTCCGGGTTGGTACTGTTTAATGAATACCCCAGCGACATAAGTGCAGCTCCCATAGCGTCACGCACCGAGTCCATCATCAGAATTTGCCCTTGGTATTTCGTACCGAATAACAAATCCCAGCCGATGGTTTCTTCCTTCACCATATTCTTATTGTACAGGATCCCTAAAGTACCCCACATATAAGGAACAGAGTACTCATTTGCCGGATCATAGTCTAAGTTCTGAAACTGAGGGTCAATCAGCTGTGCATTTGGAATGTTGGAAAAATCCAATTTCGCCAGCATTCCTTCCTGAATCATTTTTTCAATCATATAATCGGAAGGGAAGAGAAGGTCGTAGGACGCATTGCTGTTTGCCAACTTGTTATACAAATCCTCATTGGTGACAAAACGTTCATAATTGATTTTAATATCCGGGTGCTCTGTTTCAAAATCTTCTAACACGGTTTCGTCAATATAATCTTCCCAGTTGTAAACGTTCAGCACGGTGCGCTGATCTTCGCAGCCGGTCAGGCATAGGGTCAGCAATGCGGCGCAAATCAATGCAATTTTTTTCATCATCATCTTCTCCCATCATTAGTTAGATTCATTTTTACTCTTGACCTGGCGGAAATTTGTGATGAACAGCATCAGCAATACCACCAGGAACATCAAAGCAGAAAGAGCGTTAATTTCCGGCTTGATTCCGCGTTTGGTCATGGTATAAATTAAAATAGACAAATTTTGCACTCCTTGCCCGGTTGTGAAAAAGCTAATCATAAAATCGTCAATGGATAGGGTCATTGAAATCAGCATACCGGTTACAATCCCGGGCATAATTTCGGGCAATACAATCCGCCGGTAAGCGGTGGCGTAAGACGCCCCCAGATCCAGCGCTGCCTCAAAGGTATTTTGATTTAAATGAAATAGCTTTGGCAATACCGAAAGAATCACATAAGGAATACAAAATGTTACATGCGCCATCAGCAGAGTGGAAAACCCCAGCTGTACCCTGAGAAAGGAAAACAGCAGCATTAGAGAAACTCCCGTTACAATATCGGAATTTACCATGGGCAAATAGGTTGCGCTGGTAAATGCTTTTCTTGTCAGCGGCTTGGAATGATACAGTGCGATAGCGGCTATCGTTCCGATGAATGTTGCAATCAGGGAAGCGAGAACCGCAATCAGCATAGTAGTTCCCAAGGCAGATAAAATGCTCTGGTTATGCAGCAGACTTTGATACCATTTCAGAGAAAAACCGCTCCACATCCCTCTGGATTTCCCCTCGTTGAAGGAGAAGGCAATCAGAGTAATGATGGGTGCGTACATAAACAACAGCACCAAATAAAAATACCATTTTGTAAGAATACGCTTTACCACAGGGTGTTCCCTCCTTCCTCATCGGAGGTACGGTTGACAAACCACATACAAATCACGATAATCAGCATCACCGCAATGGAAATGGCAGAGCCTAAATGCCAATTGCTCAGCACCCCGAACTGCTGCTCAATAATATCGCCGATCATCGGTACCTTACCGCCACCTAACAGCTTTGATACTACAAAGGTGGTCACGCCCGGAACAAATACCATGGTAATGCCGGAGATGATACCGGGTACACTTAGGGGCAAAATGATTTTAATTAGCTTTCTGAAAAATCCGGCTCCCAGATCTTCCGCCGCCTCCAGCATATTTTTCGGAATTTTTGAAATGGAGGTATAGATCGGGAAGATCATATAGGGCAGCAAATTATACACCATGCCCAATACCACTGCGCTTTGCCGATACAGGAACTGCACCTTGGCAAACCCAAGGCTTGCCAGCACCTGATTGATCAGCCCGCTGTTTTCCAATAGCGTCAGCCAGGCGTAGGTACGCAGCAAAAAATTCATCCACATTGGGGCAATAAAGAGTACCAAAAATACTGTTTTTTTCTGAAAGGTGTTGCCGGCTAAAATCATAGCGATCGGGTAACCGATCAAAAAACAAATCAGCGTCGCCAGCAGAGAAAGCCAGAGAGAGCGAAGCATGACAAACAGATAAGTTGGATCCGCCAGCTGCCGGAAGTTTGCTAAGGTTATGCCGCCTTGCCGGTCGGTAAAGCCGTAATATAAAATCAGAATGACCGGCACTACAATGAATAATATAAGCCATATCAAAAAGGGGAGATACAGTGCAATTTTTTTTCGATCCATTCTTTCACCTGCTTTACTGATTAAAAATTAGGCGGTGTTGTAATCCACAACAGCTTTGCCTGCGTTTTGCCTTTATTCATCACACAATGAGGTTCGTCTGCGGCAAAATAAAAGCATTCGCCTTTTTTGACTTTATAGGCCGCCTGCCCGAGGCACAGAGTCAAATTGCCGCTTAACAGATAGCCGAATTCTTCTCCGGCGTGGGGGGCGTCCCAATCGGTGCGGGCACCGCCCTCCAAGGTTAAAATAATCGGCTCCATGTCATTTTTTTGAGAATCGGATACTAACCATTGAATCTGATAGCCGTTTTCTTCAAATTCTTTTACAAAAATATCAGCGTCGGTATACACAACCTTCGGCGCAAGATCTTCATTAAAAAAATCTTTAAAATTAGTGCCCAGGCTAATCAGAATATCCTCCAGCGTGGAAAGGGAAGGGGAGGTTTGGTCAGATTCCAAAAGGGAAATAAAACCTTTGGAAAGCTCGCAGCGATTGGCAAGCTCCGCCTGTGTAAGGTTGTTTTTCAACCGCAGATTTTTTAATTTTTCTCCGATTTTAATCATGGATACCACTCGTCCTTTTTTTATTGCATTTTAAATAATCTTCTTAAGTTTTGTAAGAAAAATACTTATTTTCACTAAACAAAAGGAAGGTTTTCCTGTAATCCCTTATAAAAATCAAAAGATTCATATGAGAGATAAAGTTCTTGTTAATTTTACTTTAAAGTTTTTTATTACTAAACTGCAAATACTATTAAACCATATTTTGCAGGGATTGTCAAGACTTTTCCCGTAAAAAAAAGAAAGCTGTCATAACTTAGTCGTTTTGAACAAGCTTTCTTATTATTTCCGATTTCTTTCTGTATGATTTGGTTTTATTCGTGTTCATATAACAAAAATAAAATTCCTGTTTTGACACGCCAGCCTCCCTGCCTGGTATCCTCCTCCACACATTGCTCAATTGACTTATAAAATTCACGCTCAAACAGCTGCCGCATGGCTTTATAATTTTGCAAACCGCTTTTCTTGGCAATTTCCGTTCCGGTGGCGTTCGGATATTCCTGCATCAGAAAACGGGCGTAACTAAGTTGTACTAATTTTAAAACGTCCTTTGCACGGCGGCCGGTTGCCCGATGAAAAATCATGCTAAAATAATTGGGAGTCAGACCGCACTTCATTGCAATATTGGCTACATTCATCCGATCCGGATAAATACAATTCCACATGACATAACTGTATGCAGTAAAAATATGATACTCCGAAATGGACATGGGAATCAATTGATTCCAAGCAATAAAATTCAGAAAACGCAAAAAATCCTGAAGGGTTTTCCGATCCGGCTGATCCCGCAGTGCAATCAGCAGTAATTCCATACGGA
>CAKSSZ010000050.1 GCA_934489915.1 uncultured Clostridia bacterium
CCAGTTGGCATGTTCCTCCCAGACCAGATAACCCAGCTGATCCGCCCAGTACAGGAAACGCTCCTCAAAAATCTTCTCATGCAGCCTTGCGCCGTTAAAGCCCAATTCCATGGCAGAAAGAATATCCTGCTTGAGCGCCTCATCGCTGGGGGCGGTATAGATCCCGTCCGGATAAAAACCCTGATCCAACACCCATCTGCCAAACACAGTTTTCCCGTTCAGCTTCAATGCCCGTCCCTGCAGGAAAACACTTCGGAGACCAAAATAAGAAGTAACCCGATCCCCGGGAATTCCATCTGACTCCAATCGAATTTTCAGATCATACAGACCGCCTTTTCCCGGCTCCCATAAATGCTTTTCCGAAAGCTTTAGCCCAAAATTCAGCTGCTTGGCAGAGACCGGCACCCGTTCTGTTCCCACACAGATTCCTTTCCAAAAGGCTTCCGCCACCAGATCGGTATGTTCCGGCATATCAGAAAGCGTAACCGACAAATTCACCGCCGGCAAATTTGTCTCGGTGGTCAGGTGCAGCTTTTGTACATAACAAGGCTCCACCAATTCCAGCCATACCGTTTGCCAGATTCCCGTGGTTCTGGTATAAAAGGCTCCGTAGGATTCCAGCTGTCCCGACTGCTTTCCGGCAGGCTGCTTGCCACTTCTGACATCATCCTCCGCACACACCGTCAGGCGGTTTTCTCCTTTCTGCACCAGATCGGTAATGTCCATCGAAAAGGAGGTATACCCGCCTTGATGCGTCCCTGCCGGGCGACCGTTTACATACACCCGCGCCAAATAATCCACTGCGCCAAAATGCAAAATCACCCGCTTTTTGTTGGGATCAACCGAAAAGATTTTTTGATACCAGACACAGCTCATAAAATCGGTATGTTCCACACCGGAAAGCCTACTTTCCGGGCAAAACGGGACCGTAATTTCACCTGTCAGCTCCGTTCTTTCAAAAAAGCGTTTTTCTATGCCCACCCGTTCATGATCAATTTCAAATTGCCATGCTCCGTTTAAATTTATCCAATTTTCCCTGACCAATGTGGGGCGGGGGTACTCGTTTCTTGGGATGTCCATTGTATCTCTCCTTATCAGCATATTTGCTTTTATCATACCATAACGGCAACAAAATGCAATGCAAAATTCTATGATATAATTGACATTTTCTCCTGACTATGATATCATAAAAAAGGGTGATACTATGATTTTTTATGCCATAAAATCCAATTGGGGAGAGAAAAAAGGCTTTCATTTACATCGTAAAAACATTGGCGATAACTACATTTTTATTCACTTCAGAACCCCTGCCACACTTTTTTCAGGGGAGGAGGAAATCCCTGTCCGACCGGGAGGCTGCATTTTCTTTTCCTGCTATTCTCAGCAGCATTTTTCCTCGCCCGACTGTGCTCTGCAGCACGACTGGTTTCATGCGGACATTGCCTCCTGTCAAAGCCTGCTGAAAAAATACCGGCTGGACTGCCACCGGCTTTATTACCCCTCAGACAGCGGAGCCGTCGCCCGATTGGTGGAAGATATGGAGCTGGAATGGATGCGCCGGGAATGTTTTTTTCAGGAATCGGTTGATCTGCTGGCAGAGCGGCTGTTCCTTTTATTGGCACGCACAAAAACGAACAGCCCGCAAGAGCTGTCCGTAACAAGATATCAAGAACTGTTTCGCCAAATCCGGAGTCGGATTCATGCAGACTGCACCGCTGACTACACCGTAGCCGATATGGCACGGCTCGCTCACATGAGTCCCTCCAGATTCTACACGCTTTATCAGCAAATTTTCGGCATTTCCCCGCAAAAGGATCTGAACGATTCCCGGATTCAGCGTGCAAAGCTGCTTCTGTCCAACCCATCTTTTTCCATTGAACAAATCGCAGAACAGGTCGGCTTTCACAGCCAGTATCATTTCATTCGTCAGTTTAAAAAGCAAACGGGAGTTCCGCCCGGTCAATACCGGAAGCGTTACGATTTTCCCACCAAGGAATAAACAGATTATTCTACCGTCACCGACTTTGCCAGGTTGCGGGGTTTATCAATATCGCACCCCTTCATGGAAGCGACATAATAACCGAACAACTGCAAAGGCACCACCGCCAAAGAAGGAGCCAGCATGGGCAAAACATCCGGAATCCGCAGCACATAATCCACTTCCTTCTCCACCTGGGTATTGCTCTGGGTTGTCACTGCCATCACATAAGCGCCCCGTGCCTTTACCTCACGGATGTTACTCATCATTTTCTCTTCTAACCGGGGCTGGGTCACCAGCGCCACCACCAAAGAGCCTTCTTCAATCAAAGAAATGGTGCCGTGCTTGATTTCCCCGGCTGCGTATGCTTCGGAATGAATATAGGAAATTTCCTTCAGCTTTAATGACCCTTCCAGTCCTACGGCATAATCTACATTTCTGCCCAGGAAAAACACTTCCTTGGCATGATAATGATGAGAAGCAAAATACTGCACCTTTTCCTCGTGATCCAAAATCTCCTGTACCTGCTCCGGCAGCTTGCTCATTCCGTCTAACAGCTGCTCTAACTGCTCCCGAGGAACCGTCCCCAGAACCTGCGCCATATAAATGGAAATCAGGTACATCACCGTCAGCTGGGTGCTGTATGCCTTGGTGGTTGCCACTGCAATTTCAGGTCCTGCCCAGGTATAGATCACGTCGTCAGACTCATTGGCAATGGAGCTGCCCACCACATTGACAATCGACAGGGTTCGGCAGCCCAACCGCTTTGCCTCCCGCAGAGCCGCCAGGGAATCTGCCGTCTCACCGGACTGACTGATCACAATCACCAAACAATGTTCATCCGCCACCGGCTCACGGTATCGGAATTCCGACGCCAGATCCGTCTCCACCGGAATCCGGGTCATCTGCTCCAAGAGATACTTCCCGACCATTCCCACATGGTAAGCAGACCCGCAGGCAACAATATAAATCCGGCTCAGCTCCTCCAAATCCCGCTTGGTCAGAGAAATATTGTCCAGCACCACCTGCCCGTCACGAATCCGGGGAGAAATGGTATCCGAGATGGCCTTGGGCTGCTCCATCATTTCCTTAAACATAAAATGCTCATAACCGCCCTTTTCGGCAGCGTCCACATCCCAATTAACCGTAAATACTTCCTTGGGCACCTCTTCATAATCACTGTTGTACACGGTAACCCGATCTGCCGTCAGCACTGCAATTTCCTGCTCCTCAATGTGATAAATCCGCCGGGTATAAGGCAGCAGTGCCGGGATATCGGAGGCAATAAAATTCTCTCCCTCTCCCAAACCGATGACCAGGGGGCTGTCTTTTCTGACAGCCACAAACTGATCCGGGAATTCCTTGCAGATAATCCCCAGCGCATAGGAGCCTTCCATCCGGTTCATCAGCTTAAACACCGTTTCCAGAATATCTCCATTATAATAGTAGTCCACCAAATGGGCAATGACCTCCGTATCCGTTTCCGATACAAAGCGATACCCCTTAGCAATCAGCTTTTCCCGCAGTTTTCTGTAGTTTTCAATAATTCCGTTATGCACCACTGCAAATTTTCCGGAACCGCTGATGTGGGGGTGAGAATTGGTGTCCGAAGGACGTCCGTGAGTCGCCCAGCGCGTGTGGCCGATCCCCATGCATCCCGGCACCGCTTTTCCGCCGTCCGTCATTTTCTTCAAATTTTCCAGCCGGCCGCAGGTTTTGACTACTTGGATATCGTCCTCATGATAGACCGCAATCCCTGCCGAGTCATATCCTCTGTATTCCAGCTTGGTCAATCCGTCCAGTAATATGGGTGCAGCTTGCTGCTGTCCCACATACCCCATAATTCCACACATAATCCATTTGTCTCCTTCCACATCCACCGTAAATTCTAAATATAGTATTATTATATCTCAATATTGTTCAAGTTTCAAGAGGAATTTTGAAAAAAAGCTTGTCTTCTTGCAAAAACGGCAGGTTATCCATAAAAACCCTCCCTTCTTTCTCTCCTCATAACAAAATTGCTAAAAAAACCGTAAAAACCGTATTTTTTTACTTCAAAAAAGAAAAAAGATAAATTTTTTATTTTTTTTTCAAAAAACACTGGATTAATAGAAAAAAATATTGTATAATATTTATATCTATGCAAGGGAGGATAAAAGTATGCCAATTAAGTACATATTTGTAACCGGCGGCGTTGTATCCGGTTTGGGAAAGGGGATTACCGCAGGTTCACTGGGGCGCCTGCTGAAGGCTCGGGGGCTGAGCGTTACCATTCAAAAATTTGATCCGTATCTGAATATTGACCCGGGCACCATGAACCCCTATCAGCACGGCGAGGTTTTTGTTACGGACGACGGCGCAGAAACCGATTTGGACTTAGGTCATTATGAAAGATTTATTGATGAAAGTCTGGATAGCTACAGTAACGTTACCACAGGAAAAATTTATTCTTCCGTCATTCATAAGGAACGCAGCGGCTATTATGAGGGAAATACCGTTCAAATCATCCCACACATTACCAACGAAATAAAGGATCAGATCCGCCACGGCGGCAAACAGGTGGATGTGTGCATTGTTGAAATCGGCGGCACGGTCGGCGATATTGAAAGCCTCCCCTTTTTGGAAGCCATTCGTCAGTTTGCAAAAGAGGTGGGTTATGCAAACTCTATGTTCCTGCACGTTACTTTGGTACCCTGGCTGTCCAAGGGGGGCGAATCCAAAACAAAGCCCACCCAGCACAGCGTAAAGGAATTGACCGGTCTTGGCATTCAGCCGGATGTGATCGTGTGCCGCACCGAGGTGCCGATCGACGATAATATTAAGGAAAAAATCGCACTGTTCTGCAACGTGCCCAAGGAATGCGTCATTCAGAATCTGGACGCTCAGTATCTCTACGAGGTACCCCTGGCATTGGAAACGGAGGGCTTGGCCGATATCGTATGCGACCGGCTGGGGATCCCCAAATCCGTTCCCGCCCTGTCGGACTGGATTGCCGTGGTAGAACGGCTGCGCAATTTAGAAAAAACCGTTACCATTGCACTGGTAGGGAAATATGTTGCACTGTACGATGCCTACATCAGCGTAGCAGAAGCGTTAAAGCATGCCGGCATTGCAAACAATGCGGATATTAATATTAAATGGGTTGACTCCTGCCAGCTTTCGGAAGAAAATGCAGCAGAAGTGTTGGGAGACGCAGACGGCATTTTAGTCCCCGGCGGATTCGGCTCCCGCGGCATCGAAGGGAAAATTGTTGCCGCACAGTACGCACGGGAACATCACGTCCCGTATTTCGGTATTTGTCTGGGAATGCAGACCGCACTGATCGAATATGCCCGTCATGTACTGGGTTATGCAGACGCAAACAGCGCAGAGCTGGACGAAGGCACTACCCACCCGGTCATTGATTTAATGCCGGAACAAAAAGACGTGGAGCTGTTAGGCGGCACCATGCGGCTGGGGCAGTACCCCTGCGTATTGGATGAAACCTCAAAAGCGTTTGACGCCTATCGGCAGAAGCTGATTCATGAACGTCACCGTCATCGCTATGAAGTGAATAACGAGTATCGGGACGAACTGGTACAGCACGGCGTGAAGCTTTGCGGTACCTCGCCTGACAATCGGATTGTGGAAATGATTGAACTGCCGGATCAGCCCTGGTTCATTGCCGTACAGTTCCATCCGGAATTCAAATCCCGTCCCAATAAGCCCCATCCTCTCTTCCGGGAATTTATTCGGGCGTCCTTGGAGCATCAGGAACAAAAATAAACAGAAAAAGAGTGATCCCGGCAGGAACCGGGGTCACCCTTTTTGGAATTTTAAGAAATGAAAAAGCAACCCGTGCGGGTTGCTTTTTCAAATGACGTCATAAAAGTTTTACTAAGTACAGCCTTTTAGCTTACAGCAGTAAAGCTGTTGATCTTATAGATGGTTACAGGACCTTTAGGATCGGATGTATCAACATCAACATATTCATACATTCCACCGGCTGCAAACGCATCTTCAGATCCGAACTTTGCGATCGTCATTGTCGGTTTGGTATACTGTTTCATACCATCGCCTCCTTCAATGATTTTGGCAGTCAAAAGACTAGCCTCCACTCCATCTCATTTATTATTATATCAGTTCTCTCCGAATTTGTAAAGGGTTTTTTTAGATTTTGTGAAAAGTGCACATGGATCAACTGCCTATTTTGTGCAAATCAAACATTGAACCGGAATAACACAACATCCCCGTCACAAAAAACGTAATCCTTGCCTTCCGATCTCACCAGACCCTTTTCCTTTGCCGCCTGGAGACTGCCGCAGGCAACCAGATCCTGATATGCCACAACCTCCGCCCGGATAAAGCCCTTTTCAAAATCGCTGTGAATCTTCCCGGCTGCCTGGGGCGCCTTGGTTCCACGGGTAATGGTCCAGGCACGAACCTCCTTCGGTCCCGCCGTCAGGTAACTGATCAGACCCAGCAGACGATATCCCGCTTTAACCAAACGATCCAAGCCCGATTCCTCCAGCCCCATATCCTGCAAAAAGAGCTTTTGCTCCTCCGGTGTTTCCAGCTCCGCAATTTCACATTCCAGGCTTGCGCAAATGGGCAGCACCTCTGCCCCATGCTCTGCGGCATAGTCGGCGACCTGCTTTACATATTTGTTATTTTCAATCCCATCGGCAAAATCACTGTCGGATACATTGGCTGCATACAGTACCTTCTTTTGGGTCAGCAGCGGCATATCGGAAATCAGCTTTTCTTCTTCCTCATCCAACTGTGCGGTGGAAGCGGGCTTTCCTGCCTCCAGCACTTCTTTCAGCTTTTGCAGTACCGCCACCAGCTGAGCATACATTTTATTCCCGGTTTTCACCAGCTTTGCGCTCCGCTCCAGCCGCTTATCCACGCTTTCCAAATCCGCCAGAATCAGCTCCAACTGAATGGTTTCAATATCCCGCAGCGGGTCAATAGAGCCTTCCACGTGAACAATATTACTGTCCTCAAAGCAGCGCACCACATGCACGATGGCGTCTACCTCACGAATATGAGACAAAAATTTATTGCCCAAGCCCTCTCCCCTGCTGGCGCCTTTTACCAGCCCGGCAATATCCACAAATTCGACAACGGCAGGAGTTACCTTCTCCGGCTGATACATTTCCTCCAGCACCTGCAGCCGTTCGTCCGGCACCTCTACAATGCCCACATTAGGCTCAATGGTGCAAAAGGGATAGTTGGCAGATTCCGCCCCGGCTTTTGTAATCGCATTAAATAACGTGCTCTTTCCCACATTGGGGAGTCCTACGATTCCTAATTTCATTTTTAATCAGTTCCTTTCAGCCCCCGTTATTACAGGGAGCTCATCGTTCCGTATTTTTCAAAACAGACAAGGAAATTATATCACATTTTTTTCATTTCTTCAAGAGCTTTTCGGAAATTTAGAAGCATATCTTATTTTTTCTTTACATTTTCCACGCTTTATAGTACAATAGATACAAGAAGATAAAGGTGGACTGATGAAATGCAAACAGTAATCATTCAAAAAAACGACGCCGGGCAGCGGTTGGATAAATTTCTGCAAAAGGCATATCCTGCCTTCCCCGTCTCGGCAATTCATAAATATCTCCGAAAAAAAAGGATCAAGCTCAACCATAAACGCACAGAAAACTCCGTCCGGCTGCAGGAAGGAGATGTGTTAGAGCTGTATATCAACGACAGCTTTCTGGTACAGCCCCATGAGGACAAAATTTATCAAACCTTAACTCCGCACCTGTCCATCGCCTACGAGGATGAGCATATTTTAATTGTAGAAAAGCCCTTTGGCATGGTCGTGCATGAGGACGCAGCGGAACGGGTTCACACCCTCATCCATTATATTCAGGCCTATCTATACCAAAAAGGAGAGTACCGCCCCGAGGAGGAGGCGTCCTTTGCTCCTGCCCTGTGCAATCGAATTGACCGGAACACGGGCGGCCTGGTGATCGCCGCCAAAACAGCCGAAGGGCTGCGGGTGATGAACCAGAAAATGAAAGATAAGGAAATCCAAAAGCAGTATTTATGCATTGTCCATCAAACCCCCTCGCCAAAGGAAGCGACCCTGCGGGGCTATTTGCTGAAGGATTGTGAACAAAATAAAGTGACTGTGTTTTCCACCCCTCATCTGGGTGCAAAAACCGCAGTCACTCATTATCGTGTGTTAGAAACAAAAGGGGCGCTCAGCCTGGTAGAAATCACACTGATCACCGGCCGCACCCACCAAATTCGGGCGCATATGGCATCCATCGGGCACCCTCTGCTGGGGGACGGGAAATACGGAACCAATCAAAGGAACAAGCCCTATGCCTACAAGCACCAGGCGCTTTATTCCTATCGGCTGAGCTTTTCCTTTACCACCCCCGCCGGGAATCTTTCTTATTTAAACGGTCTGACCGTCACCCTCCCCCACGCCCGCCAGGCGCTGGGGTGGGATCGGTTATAGAATACTGCTCAGGGTTTAGATGAGCCCTACATTGTCAAACCACATCAGGATAAAGAACAACTCTACAA